>NZ_JBFUIB010000652.1:0-1775 GCF_056402095.1 Peribacillus sp. P4_C12 | reverse complement strand
AAGTTCGTGTTCCTCAGACCGGAGGTTTGCCGCTTGCTTCCTTCAGATTCCACGTTACCGTGGACACCCTTGCATTAAGCTAACCACTACTACTGCCTTCATGGTTCGGGACTTTCACCCTATAGATTGCACCCATGCCGGGCGCACGAAAAAAGCACTGGATTTTTGAAGAATCCAGTGCTTTTCTTTATTCAATCAGAAGATTATTGCCAATCTCTATAAAAGATATAATTGCTTTATCTACACAATTTCAAATGCGTCTGGTACGGTTATTGGATTAACAGACTAGGACATACTTCTCTATTAATTTTCAAGAAAAATATAACTCCCTATATAAATATCGTTCCAAATTGTGTAGTAGTTGTAACGTATTTAACATTTCTCCTCTAGACTGATCGTCCTGCTAATTCCTTAATGCGTACGATGCGCTCCGGATCTTTTGTTGCAAGAAAGTTATCGAGTATTAAGCGGTCATAGCAAAAAGAAAAGTATTGTCGTGCTTCCTCGCTTCTTTTAAGCAAAAGAAGACACTCCGCGACCTCCTCATAAACATATCCATCGGGTTCGCTGGTTTGTTCGGTTTCAGCAAGTAATTCCATCTGAATTGCAAAAGACTCGTCAACTTGTCCCATTAACCGCAGTACCTTTGCTACGCTCCATTTTGCAATAAACACCGAATTTGGGGTGCCTTGCACCTTGCGGAATTCCAACGCTCGCTTGAACATTTCAAGTGCTTCCTCAAGTTTTCCATTCTCAACTTGGGCCCAACCGATGTTATTATATAACGAACCTAACCAATGGCTGGCTTTAGGACTCTTTTCGGCATAGTCTAGCGCCTTCTAATTCCATTCCATACGTTTCTCCGGAGTCGATTCAGCAATTCCCAACATATGTGCTGCATCAACAGCGTAATAATCCTCACTGGACTGGATTCCTAATTCCCATGCATTGAGGAATAGCGGAATAGCGTCCATTGATCGAGATGAGGAATTAAAAACTCTGCCTCGTTCCAGAAAATATCTAATTCGTGCCACAACTAAATCCTCTTTCAATAATCTCTCTGCACGATCCAGCGTCTCATGCGCTATTCTGCATTTTGCCTGCAATCCCTGAGAACGTGCAATTTGAGTCAAAAGTTCAGCTAAGTATCCAATGTTTCCGGAGTCCTCTGCTTGCATTAGCAAACTGATAAATTTCTGCTCGGTTTCTTCAGGTTGATTGTAATCCCACAACGCATCGAAGTCTAACATAATTCACTCTCCAAATAGTATAATTTATTTCTGATTAGGATAACGTGAGATGGTTATTATTACCACAATTACCATACCATCCGTTTTTGCTTT
The DNA here is from genome assembly GCF_056402095.1 of Peribacillus sp. P4_C12. Classification (NCBI taxonomy): domain Bacteria; kingdom Bacillati; phylum Bacillota; class Bacilli; order Caryophanales; family Bacillaceae; genus Peribacillus; species Peribacillus sp. P4_C12. The sequence goes on along the minus strand of NZ_JBFUIB010000652.1, from coordinate 432 downwards.
TGAAAACAAATTTATATTACATTTGATGCAATTTTTCATCATAAATATCATACTGTAAATCTGCTAGATTATTTATGAATGCTCGATCATGGGATACAAATACAACCTTTTCTTCATATGAGGTTTTATTTAACACTTAAGAAGCTTTAAAATTGAAAGTTTTTAAATATCCTTAGAAAAATCGAATTTTAATCAAACGTTTTTATAAAAGTGAAAGTCCTATTTAAACAAAAAGAATCCATTTTGATCAAACTTGATATGCTCCCCATTAGGTAGACAGATAAAAAATAAAAATCTGTTGATCTAAGGGGAGTATTTTCTATGGCTCGAATGAAATATTCTAAAGCTGAAAAATTGGCTATTTTAAATCTTTATAAAGATGGTCACCATTCAATAGCTGACATTACGGCCAAGTTTTCTGTTGATCCTGGT
>NZ_JBFUIB010000651.1:0-1777 GCF_056402095.1 Peribacillus sp. P4_C12 | reverse complement strand
GTTCCACCTTGTATGTGCTAACCAAACCAGGTAAACCCACAGGTTTATTTGTGCGAGAAAATCGATAAAACGACGAAAAAAAAACCAGCACCTAATTTATTAATTAAAGGTGCTGGTTTAATAAGCTACTTTTGAGCGGAATAACCAATTTTTTTTAGTAATTCTATCACGGTAGCCTTTTCCTCTTTTGTAAGAACACTCATGATATCGTCGATTCTTTTTTCATGCTCAGGAAATACTCCTTCAATAAAGGCCTTTCCCTTATCCGTTATTTTGGCAAAAGTTACACGGCGGTCTTCTTTACATGCTATCCGCTGTAGATATTCCTTTTGTTCGAGCTTATCCACGACATATGTTATACTACCGCTCGCGAGCAGGATTTTTCCACCTATTTGCTGAAGAGGTTGATCACCTTTATGATAAAGCAATTCTAGTACTGCAAACTCTGTTGGATTCAAACCCTCTTCAGCTATATGTTTATTTACAACATCATTAATGGACCGATGAGCTCTCGACATCACAATAAACAGCTTTAAAGACTGTTGGATGTTATTATTCTCCATAACTTCACAACCTTAAAATTTTTAATTAAAATATCTTGAATTAAAAGTTATTATATGACATTACGGCTTCTTTGTCAATTTGACTAATCAGTATGTACTATTGTTTAATCATACAGTTTGATATACTAGAAAAAAAAGTTAAAGTAGTGACAATCATGAAAACTAGGCATAAATTTACCACATATCTGCTTATTGTTATTTTACCATTAATTATTCTATCTATCATTTTTTGGATGTACTTAGAACAATCCATCCATAAAGAGCGACAAGATCAAGCTGAATGGGTTGGATCAGTTTGTCAAGAATACATAGACGAAGTTATCAGTGAAACGAAAGAAAATCTGGAACTGCTTAGTCTTAGCAGTTCTGTTCTATATATGGAGGATAAAAAAACAAAACTCCTTATGAACTGGATTAAAGATACAGATCCGAGGTACGCAGGAGTATATTGGCTAAATCAAGATGGCATTTCTATTTCAGGGACAAATAAGGATTTCCTCCATTACTTTTTAATTGAACAGGATGATATAGACAAGGCAGTTGAAACCCAAAAAGCCGTTGTTGTTGGGAAGAGGGAGCTAAATAACTCGAGTTTTAATTATTTTACCATTTTCGCCCCTATTTTGGATAAAGACAAAAAGGTTCAAGGTTTTTTATTAGCACATATTAGGTTGGATTATATAGAAAATGGTTTAAAAATGCTTATCCCTAATCAATCGGTGAAACTAGAAACGAGCAATAAAACTCGCATTCTGGAGATAAATGCCGAAGGAGTTACTGGAAATTCAACATGGGTGAATGTTCCTTTGACTGAAGTAGATTGGACTTTTTCCGTTAAAATGCCCGACCAGCTTAACACCATCAACATGAATGTTTTTTTAATTTTTGTCTTTTTCACATTCTTTATTACTCACATGATATATACAGTTGTGGAGGAACAAATCGTTCGTAGAGAGAAGAAAAAACAAAAGCAATTAAACGAAATGCAGAAAATTGATTTTGTCGGTACACTGGCGGCTAGTACTGCACATGAAATAAAAAATCCCCTCACCGGCATTAAGGGACTAGTCCAATTACTTGTTGAAAAACACCCTGAAGAACAAGACCAGTTTTATTATTCTGTCATCATGAAAGAAATTGAACGRATAAATAGCATTGTCAGCGAGTTTTTAATTTTAGGAAAACCCATAGTACATACTTTATCCTTATACGAT
>NZ_JBFUIB010000650.1:0-1784 GCF_056402095.1 Peribacillus sp. P4_C12 | reverse complement strand
AGTTGACCTTTTTTTAATAGAATCTATTATATCAGTAGCCAGGGTAGGACGTACGGGTGCGTGGGGACTTGATCCCGTGAACTAAACTGTCCGCCCCCTATTTGTAGAAACATGTTTGAGGGATGGTTGGGACGTAGATCTCGTATAACAAGCGAAGCTATGACACTAAATGGAGGACTTGGGGTACTGGTAAGTAAGTAAGTAAGTAGAGGAGGAAAAAACAATGAATCCAGTTGTTGGTTTGGATGTGGCAAAGGGAGAGAGTCAAGTTCAGGCACTTTTAGACCATTCTAAACCGTATGGGAAGAGCTTTTCAATGAAGCATATCAAAGAGGAATTAGATCATTTTTTAGACTTTTTAAAAGAGATTGAAGAGGTGACAAGGCAGATGCCTATGGTCATTTAAGAATCTACAGGGCATTACCATACTCCTGTTATTCAATACTTGGAGTAACAATGGATTCTATATATCTTACTAAATCCGATTATTTCTTATCAGGCAAAGAAGACCAGTTTACGAAAGGTAAAAACAGACGTAATCGATGTGTATCAGTTGTGTGTGCTGTATTATAAAGAGGATTTTGAACCTCATAAATTAGAGGAAATAAGCTTTTAGATCTGCGGAATTTGTCAAGACAACAGGAAATCGTAACGAATATGTATGTGGAAGCTAGACTTCAGTTTCACACCATTTTAGATCAAGTGTTTCCTGAATACCGGAAGGTTTTTGGGGATCCATATTCGAWGGTTTCTTTATTGATGTTAAAGGAATATTCCACTTTAGAGGAGGTATTAACAGCCGGGGAAAGTARACTAGCAGAGAGWGTWATRGAGTTCTGTYCTAGCCGATCWGGTSAATGGGCATGGGGAAAAGCAAAAAAATAATGGATTCCGCATCTAGAAATCCATTACAAAAAAGCGTGTATGAAAGTCRGGTAATCCATCTTCATATGTATATTGAGTTGCTTTTWCATTACCAGGGACAMCTTTCTGATTTGGAAGATCGTATAGTGGCCCTGGCAAATGAAATGGAAGAATATAAGATCATTCAATYGATTCCCGGTATAGGAGAAAAAATCGCAGCCACGATTATCTCTGAAATTGGTGAAATCRATCGSTTTAATCATCCGAAAAAACTGGTTGCCTTCGCTGGAGTAGATCCAAGTGTTCACTCATCGGGTAAGTTTACGGCAACCATTAATCGTATGACTAAAAGAGGTTCGAGCAGACTACGTCATTCTCTGTATCTGTCCTATGCGGCATAAGAAGTTCAAGGAACAAAAAGCTTAATGAATTCTATGATAAGAAAAAATCAGAAGGAAAACCTGCCAAAGTGTCAATCGTTGCCTGTATTAAATAAGTTGCTTCACTGGATTTACGCTTTATTAAAGAGAAAAGAAACGTTCCTAGATTTAGCCTGATTAACGGTATTGTGTAACAGAGAAAAATCCTTCCAAAAGGATTTTGGAGGGTTATTTTGCATGGCCAAAAATAGTATATTATAAGGGAAATGAAAATTTTAGAGAAAGATATTGACATCCTATTAGCTGGTTTAGTACTAGGTTCACCACAGTAACCCCTTATTGAAGTAAGAACAATATAGATATGCATATAACACTTGATATTAGAAGTTTTTCTATACATCGCTTATTTTTATAAACTTAAGAATGACGTCGATTAGTTTGTTATACTTTGTATCAGAAAGCCAGCAATTGAAAATATTCGAGTGAATTTCTATTTACTAATAATGGCCTCTATAAAAATTTGAAAATAAAATAATGTTA
>NZ_JBFUIB010000649.1:0-1788 GCF_056402095.1 Peribacillus sp. P4_C12 | reverse complement strand
CCCTGATGTATATCCATCTGGGAAACAATGGGAGAGTGCGAACATCTCACTTGCACATGAACGTGTACGTCGTGCCGCAATTGGAATTCAAATGATTGAACGATATTATCCAGAAGCGAAAACATCGAAACTTGGTGCGGAAGGACTCGGAATTGCGAAAGTCGAAAAAGCAGCTGCGAAATAAATGATTTTCACCTGAAACGGGAGGAATCCCCCTGACCTAAAGGGGTTTATTACCATATGTGGGAGTGGAGTCTAAATGGCCTTTAAAATATTATTAACGGATTATGAATTTGAGCATTTACAATATGAAGAAGACGTTTTTAAAGAAAGCGGATTGGATATTGATTTTATAAAAGCGCAATGCAAAACAGAAGAAGAAGTTATTGAGTTGGCAAAAGAAGTGGATGCGATTTTAAATCAATATGCTCCTGTCTCACGCCGTGTCATTGGATCACTTGAAAACACGAAAATCATATCCCGCTACGGTGTCGGCGTCAATACAATTGATCTCGATGCGGCGAAAGAAAAGGGGATTACTGTTGCCAATGTACCTGATTATGGCATGGAAGAAGTTTCGAATCATGCATTGGCGCTTTTGCTTTCATGGGCGCGCAAAGTGACGCTGTTAAACAATGAGGTAAAAAAAGGTAACTGGGACTTTAAAGCTTGTGTGCCGATTCATCGTTTTAACGAGCAAACGGTTGGGGTTCTTGGTTTTGGCCGTATTCCGCGTCGTTTCGTGGAAAAGGTGAAACCGATCGGATTTAAAACGGCTGCATACGACCCATTCGTATCGGCAGAAGATATGGCAGCCGTCGGCGTTCAAAAAATGAATCTCGAAGAAATTATTAGTGAAGCTGATTATTTGTCCGTACATGTACCGCTAATTGATGATACGTTTCATCTGATCAATGACGAGCGCTTAAAACAAATGAAGAGAAACGCGGTCATCATTAACACAGCTCGTGGGCCGATAATCGATGAAAAAGCACTCGCTGAAGCACTTGAAAAAGGGATTATTGCAGGTGCCGCACTTGATGTTACAGAAGATGAGCCGGTCAGCATCGATAGCCCGCTTCTCAAAATGGACAATGTCATCATCACACCGCACAGCGCCTGGTATTCTGAGGAAGCGATGATTGAACTTCGTCAAAAAGCAGCGAAAAATATCGTTCAGGTCTTAAGCGGCGAAAAAACACCATACGCGTTGACGTAAGAGAGGATAAAAAATATGAAAATAGCATCTTTTTCGGTAAAATCCGACCATCATATCGGCATCGTACAAGATGGTCAAATCATAAGTTTAACGGCACTCGATCCAGATGATTTTCCTGCTTGTATGAAAACGTTTATAGAACGAGGAAGCGAGTTGCGTAAACGTGCTGAACAGTTAATCGAGCAACGGGGTAATGACGATGCAAAATTCTCACTATCAGAAGTAAAATTCCTCCCACCGATCGCACAGCCGGAAAAAATCATTTGCGTCGGGCTGAACTATATAGATCATTGCAAGGAAACTGGGATGGAGCCGCCGGCTTCACCGGTCATTTTTTCAAAATATGCGAATGCGATTGTCGGTCATAATGATGTTATTGAAATCCCAATTAATTCAAAAGAAGTCGATTTTGAAGCAGAGCTTGCGATTGTCATTGGAAAAAAAGCGAAAAATGTGTCAGAAGAAGAGGCGAATGACTACGTCTTTGGCTATACAATTATGAATGACATTAGCGCCCGGGATTTGCAATTTCAGGACGGCCAGTGGTCACGCGGCAAAACGGCGGATAC
>NZ_JBFUIB010000648.1:0-1789 GCF_056402095.1 Peribacillus sp. P4_C12 | reverse complement strand
TCCTTTCATTTCCCAATTCCTCTACCTGGATTTCTTTTCTGTCTTTCCATGGGTGGTCTGATGGACAAACCAATATCAATTCGTCATCGGCGAACTTCTCCACAATAAAATCGGTATTTTCTACAAGTCCTTCCACCAAGGCCAAATCAATGACATCGTTTGATAAATCCTCTAGAACTCGGGGGGTATTTTTTATCGTTAATGTTACTTTTACTTCAGGCTGTTGTTTTTTAAATTTCCCAAGCAAGCTCGGCAACAAATACTCGCCGATAGTCAAGGATGCACCTACTATGAGGTTTGTATTGTACGCGCCCATTGATTGCTGAATCACTTCCCTTGATTGGTTGAAGTCATTCACAATGGCTTTTGCAAAAGGGTATAACAACTTTCCTGCTTCTGTCACTCTCAGCCTCCCTTCCTCACGGTCGAATAACAAAGTGCTATAAAAATTTTCCAATTGGTGAATCTGTCTTGTTACCGCGGGTTGTGATAAGAAGCTTAACCTCGCTGCCTGGCTTATACTTCCTTCATCCACTACTAAACAAAACATTCTTAGATTTTCTAGTTTCAAAAGAACCAACCTCCATGTCTTTAAATAGTTTAATAAAATGATAGCATCATATAGGTAAATGGTGAAATGGAAAAGCAGCGCTATATTCCCTGAACAGGTGAGCCTATACAATTATTGGTGAAATTCTATATAAAACGGATAAATCTTCTGGGTATAACGTTTTGTTATACCCAATGATTTAGTTGCAATTTACCCATTCCTTTTTCTTTGATATGTTAATTATAAGATTTATATAAAGCAGCAAAGGGGAGTGACTGATGACAATGACTGGACAATGGAAAACACTGTTCCAATTATTTTGGACCTTTTTTAAAATAGCACCTGTCACATTCGGAGGCGGGTTCGCGATGATCCCTTTAATCGAAAAAGAAGTAGTGGAGAAGAGAAAATGGCTGAAAAGCGAAGAAGTTACAGATGTTTTTGCGTTATCTCAGTCCGTACCGGGAGCTGTCGCTATTAACTCCGCCACCTTTATCGGCCATCGAATTGCCGGAATGAAGGGCGCAATGGCAGCCATGATTGGTGTATCATTTCCTACCTTTATTATTGTTCTACTCCTCGGCATTTTGTATTTTTTCATTCAGGATAATCCAAAGATAGAATCCGCATTTATATCAATTAGAGCTTCCATAGTAGCCATCATCGCCTATGCGGCTATCAAGATAGGAAAAACAGCTATTGTTGACAAATCAACATTCGGTATATTTATAGTAGGGATTCCAGTCCTTTTCTTCATTCACCCGGTTTTAGCTATATTATCAGGAGCGATAGTAGGGATTGTGACTATCTCTGTTAAGAGGAAATTAGGTTACAAAATCAACATGGACCGAAAAGAAAAGAAAGAAGAAGAAAATGATTTCGAATATTTCATGGGTGCAGGCATATAGGTCCATGAAAGGTGGACGATATTTTCCTGAAAGTTATCGGTATAAACTGTTAAACTAATTTTCAAGAAAGCGTGGGATATAGAATGATGGAATTATGGGAGTTGTTTAGCACCTTCTTTATTATCGGCTTTGTATCATTCGGAGGGGGATACGCCATGATTCCCGTAATAGGATCTGAAGTCTCACAGCATGGATGGATGACGACGCAACAATTTACCGATGTAATCGCTATTGCCGGCATGTCTCCAGGTCCTATCACCATCAATAGTGCTAATCCAGCAGTCGAATAGCCAACGAGAATGGCACTATTGATGGTGATAGGACCTGGAGA
>NZ_JBFUIB010000647.1:0-1794 GCF_056402095.1 Peribacillus sp. P4_C12 | reverse complement strand
AGTAAGAGTGATTGTAGCTGGACCTCGTGGCAGAATGGGTAATGAAGCGGTGAAGTTAGTACATAGAACAGAAGGGTTTGAATTAGCAGCTGTTATAGACCGTAAATATAACGAGKAAAGCCTCTCAAATATTGATGGTTTTCAAGGAATTGAAGCACCTGTTTTTTCCGATATTAACGAATGCTTCTCGGCTGTAAATGCAGATGTATTGATTGATTTAACTACACCTGAAGTAGGCATGTATCATACAGAAACGGCACTGAATCATGGTATCCGTCCTGTTGTAGGAACAACAGGATTTACAAAAGAAGATTTAGCAAAGCTGGATTCGTTAACTAGGGAAAAAGGTATTGGATGCATCATCGCTCCAAACTTTGCAATTGGGGCTATTTTGATGATGAAGTTCTCACAAATGGCTGCAAAGTACTTCCCGAATGTAGAAATCATTGAAATGCATCATGATCAAAAATTGGATGCCCCTTCAGGTACAGCTGCTAAAACGGCAGATATGATAGCTGCAGTACGTGAGACAAAACAACAGGGTCATCCGAATGAGAAAGAAACCATTCAAGGTGCTCGAGGAGCAAATATAGATGGCATGCATATCCATAGTGTTCGTCTACCGGGGCTTGTTGCTCATCAACAGGTACTTTTCGGGAGTGATGGAGAGTTATTGACGGTTCGCCATGATTCATTCAATCGCGCGTCCTTTATGACAGGAGTTAAACTTGCTGTTGATTCAGTCATGAAATTGGATGTACTTGTATATGGACTAGAAAATATTATCGAGTAGGTATTAGGAGGAATACGATGAAAATTGCCTTAATTGCCCATGATAAGAAAAAAGAAGATATCATTCAATTTGTAACAGCCTATAAAGCTGTATTTCAACAACATGAATTATTTGCTACTGGTACAACGGGGAAACGAATCATGGAAGAAGTATCATTGCCTGTCCATCGTTTCCATTCGGGACCTCTAGGCGGAGACCAGGAAATCGGGGCAATGATTGCCCGTGGTGAAATGGATATGGTCCTGTTTTTCCGAGATCCATTAACATCGCAGCCACATGAACCGGATGTATCAGCACTAATAAGGCTCTCCGATGTATATGAAATTCCATTGGCCACAAATATGGGAACGGCAGAAGTACTTATTCAGGGTTTGAAACATGGATATATGGACTGGCTTAAACTACGAAAAAAACAAGGTGAGATAAATGACAAACAAAAGTAATATAGATATCCTCGCTTTCGGTGCACATGCGGATGATGTTGAAATTGGTATGGGTGGTACGATTGCTAAATATGCGCAACAGGGTAAGGACATCGTCATTTGTGACTTGACAAAAGCGGAAATGTCGTCCAACGGTACCGTTCTATTACGGCAAAAGGAAGCAGCTAAGGCAGCAGAAATTCTAGGGGTGGAGAGAATATCCCTAGATTTACCCGACCGTGGTTTATATATGAAAGAAGAATACATAAATCAAATTATAACGGTTATTCGCAAATATAAACCCACACTTGTATTTGCCCCTTTTTTGGAAGACCGTCATCCTGATCATGGGAATTGTGCAAAATTAGTTGAAGAAGCAGTTTTTTCGGCTGGGGTTAGAAAGTATTTGGTTGAAGATGGTCTTGAAGCTCATCGTGTCCAAAATATGTACTATTTTATGATAAATGGTTTTCACAAACCTGACTYTGTCGTTGACATTACATCTACTATATCGGGAAAATTGGACAGTCTTAGAGCATATGGAAGTCAATTCGAAAAAAGTAATACAACGGTGGAGAC
>NZ_JBFUIB010000646.1:0-1818 GCF_056402095.1 Peribacillus sp. P4_C12 | reverse complement strand
ACCATTTCAGTAGGGATTATTCCTTTATAAGGAAGGGGGGGATATTTATGAGCGATAGAAGATTAGTTATTGCTGGCACCGGAAGCGGTGTCGGAAAAACGACATTGACCATCGGAATTATGGCAGCCCTCCAGAAGAAAGGGTATACCGTTCAGGGTTTTAAATGTGGTCCTGACTATATTGATCCAACCTATCATACAGCCGTTACAGGGCGAACTTCACGAAATCTTGACAGCTGGATGTTTGAGCACGATATCGTCCGAGAAATACTTAACAAAGCGAGCATTGGAGCGGATATCTCGATTATCGAAGGAGTCATGGGCTTTTTCGATGGGAAAAATCCTTTATCGAATAYGGGGTCAACAGCTGAAATCAGCATGATTACTGAAAGTCCTGTCTTGTTAATTGTCAACTGTGCGAGTATGGCGCGTAGCGCAGCTGCGATTGTTAAAGGGTTTCAAGCTTTTTCTACGGGTCCGAACATTATTGGAGTAATTGCCAATCAAGTAGGAAGTGAGGGGCATTACAAAATTGTCAAAGCAGCCATCGAGCAGGAATGCGATGTTCCAGTGATGGGGTATATGAAGCGAGAGTTAGATATTGATATTCCTAGCCGTCATTTAGGCTTAATTCCTGCCATTGAACGAGGTGAACTTGAACCATTTTTCGATAAACTCGCTCATTTAGTCATGGAAACGATTGATATCGAACAGCTGTATCTCTTGGCTAAGACCAGCACCATTTCCAGTGGGAATTCAGGAATCTTTCAGTCTAGTAGCAAGAAAGACGTGTGCATCGCCGTTGCAAAAGATGCGGCCTTTAATTTTTATTATCAGGAAAACCTTGAGTTGCTTGAAGCAAAAGGAGCGAACATCAAGTATTTTTCTCCATTAAAAGGGGATGAAGTTCCGTTGGATGCGGATGGCTTATACCTTGGAGGCGGTTTTCCAGAAGAATTTGCAGATGAACTTTCTCGCAATGAAATTGCTATAAAATCCATCAGAAACGCCATTGAAAAGGGTTTGCCAACTCTAGCAGAATGTGGTGGATTCATGTTTTTGAGCAAATCTATTGAAACAACTTCTGGAGAAAAGTATCCGATGGCAGGATTGATTCCAGGTAGGATCAAAATGCAGAAAAAGCTTGCGGCACTGGGATATCGTGAAATAACTGGAACCGAAAGCAATTTTTTAATAAAAGATTGTGAGCAGGCAAAAGGTCATGAATTCCACTATTCCACATTTGAGTCAGATGATGTGCTTCCGCATGCCTACGAGGCGAAAGGAAGATTTGGTTCAAAGAAAGAAGGGTGCATAATAGGTAATCTGGTTGCTGGTTATACCCATTTTCATTTTGCTTCCAATCCTAAACTTGTTGAGAATTGGATAGGTGCATGCTTAAAACAAAAAAAACTGATGGGACACGAAACATATCAACAATGAAAAGGTGTTTTTTTGATAAATAAGAGGAGGCAAGAGCATGAAACCGGGAAAGGTACATCTGGTCGGTGCGGGTCCCGGAGATCCGAAACTAATTACGGTATATGGAATGGAATGTATTCAACAGGCTGATGTCATAGCTTATGACAGGCTCGTCAATCCAAAACTATTAACCTATGCAAAAGAAAATGCGGAGCTTGTATATTGCGGGAAATCACCCGGGAGACATCATCTCATTCAAGAAGAAATTCATTCACTTTTGGTAGAAAAGGCCTTGCAGGGGAAAAATGTTACCCGTCTAAAGGGAGGAGATCCGTTTGTCTTTGGTCGGGGAGGAGAGGAAGCTGAGGTCCTGGCGGCTAATGGGATAGAATATGAA
>NZ_JBFUIB010000645.1:0-1818 GCF_056402095.1 Peribacillus sp. P4_C12 | reverse complement strand
GTACAGTTTGGGTAAACTGCTATAACGCTTTTGATGCCGCTTCTCCTTTTGGAGGGTACAAACAAAGTGGAATTGGTCGCGAAATGGGAAGCTATGCGTTAGATAACTATACCGAAGTTAAAAGTGTATGGATTAACTTAAACTAATAAAACTTTATAAACCACTTAAAACAGGGGCATCTTTGTCCCTGTTTGCTTATATATTTTATTTATGTTACCCGCAAATAAACTTAATTTGTAATTTATCCCTTCTATATTATTAAGAGATAGGTAGGATTTGCAGAATCCCTAAAACCAACACTTAATACTAACAGATTTTATCTAAATGGAAGAATAAGGAGAGGTATTAAATGGAAAAGACAGCTTTAATTCTTGTTGACGTTCAGAATGATTATTTTCCAAATGGTCGGATGGAGCTATTTGAACCTAATAGAGCAGCAAATAACGCCCGAAAGTTGCTAAATTTTTTCCGCAACCAAAACATGCCAATATTTCATATTCAGCATATATTCAATGATCACAACGCTCCATTTTTTGCACCAGGAACAGAAGGAATCACGATTAACGAGGCTGTTGCACCACTTGAAGGAGAAACTATCATTCAGAAGAATTATCCGAATAGCTTCCGAGAGACTCCCCTCCTTAATCAACTTCGTCAAGCTGGCACCGAGCATGTTGTCATATGTGGCATGATGAGCCACATGTGTATCGACGCAACTGCCCGTGCCGCTGTAGACTATCGGTTCACGTGCACCGTCATTGAAGATGCCTGCACATCTCCTGACCTATCTTTTCGCGGACGCAACATACAAGCCACTGATGTCCATGACGTATTTATGGCAGCGCTTGGAAGCCTCTACGCTACAATTGAAACAGCAACTGCTTACTTAGAAAAAGCAAAAGTAAAGTAAAAATAAGAGTGATCTAGACTTGATTTAGGTTGGGCTTTAAAAATGCCGTTCCAGTATGGTTTAAAGTTTGTTGATTTATCTGGCATTTTTCCAAATCAACAAACTTTCCATTTCTCTCTGACACATTCCTATTGTAATAGCCCGATAAAAGTATTACGAAACCAGAATAAATCTTTTAATTTTCAGAATTTCTTTACTCCTTCTTCATTCCAAATTGTCATCCCTTTTTTTGTGTGATCATTCATCGGAAACAAAAGCCGTTTTCTTAGACTGAAGAAGGGAGTATCGCTGCATTATTACGATATCTCCCTTTTACTAACCGGGGCTATTCTTTATTCTTGGGTGGTACTTGCCCTCATTCGCTTGTCTAATTCTTCAAGCACAATCGGCCAAGCCTGTTCGTGCTGATTTCTCGACTCCTCATCTGGAAAGCCTGCATGAGTAAGACGCAAATGCGTACCGTTTGTGTTAGATTCTAGTTCAATCGTAACAACCGTTTCAGCTCCTTTTGTTCCCTCAGCCCCGGTAACCCACGTTAATTCGATGAGTCTATTGGGTTCAAGCCTAAGAAATCGGCCGTAATGGGGATGGCGCTTCGCCTTTCTTTCCGTCTCGAATTCGTAGATTGTCTCAAAGAAGAAAACCGAGTTGACTTCTCCATTCATTAACACCGATCCTGGAGATGCAAACCAGAGGTCAAACTGTTTAGTCCACGCTAGGAATAGAGCATCAGGCAATGAATCAATTATACGGTCCACCGTTAGAGAAAAAGGTCTTGATGAAAGGTCTGGTATTGAAATAGGCATTGCCATCAATTTGTCTTTGATACCAGAGCGTAAATTGATACCGAATTCAAGAAAAGCCTTCATACATAAGATCATATCAACCCAGCCTTGCGTCTGTTGTCC
>NZ_JBFUIB010000644.1:0-1837 GCF_056402095.1 Peribacillus sp. P4_C12 | reverse complement strand
GTCTAAAGTCGTCGCCAGACTGAATTGACCGTTTAGAAGAATAATGATTAGTGTTTGGAAGATAAAGGGTGTGGGAAGTCAGAAAGAGTAAAAAGTAAGTATGATGTGAAAATTATTAATGCTGACTGCTGATTTGTTTATAGTAGTAGTTTTTATTTTGAAGCAAATAATAATTCGAAGGGGTCTGAAATAGGGACATTAAAAAAATAGGGATTTTGTTTATGATCTGTAGTATGTTTTTTAGTATCATCATTTATGTTGTTTAATCTAAGGCGTTATATATTTTTCGAGTAAAATTAAGTAGATATGGATGTTTTGGGCACTACAAACGCCTGGCTTTGTTATTAACGCTTACTTAACGGGCATGCCTGTTTTTTAGTTTTATTCTTAAAGTTACTGCATTTTTTGATATATTATTATTTATTGGAGATTTATGGACGAGGCTGCTAAGTTATTAACTGACTTTACTTAAGAAAAGCCAAAGTCATACCAAATATGTGCTTCAATCTCCTATATAATATGGATTGATTATCAATAGGGGATGAAAGATAGGAGAGAAAGTCATGCAACTAGAAAAATTAATTGATCGAAGAAAAACACATTCGGTTAAATGGTATATAGAAGATCAAGATATTATTCCGTTATGTATTGCCGATATGGATTTTCAAGTTTCAGAAGAAATAGTAAATGCCATAAGTCAAAAAGCACTGCACGGAATTTACGGCTATAGTACGTTTTGTGAGCGTTATTATGATGCTGTTCAGTATTGGTGGAAAACACAATATGATTGGGAGTTAAAACGAGAATGGATTTCTTTTAGCCCGGGAATCATTCCTGGAATTAATTTATTGTTAAAAGCATTAACACAACCGGGTGATAGGGTTATCGTACAAGACCCCGTATATTATCCGTTCTTTTCTACGATTGAAACACAAGGTTGTACCATTTTAAACAATTCTCTCATTTATTCGAATGGTGCCTATGAAATGAATTTTGAAGATTTTGAGGAAAAAGCATCACAGCCAAATACGAAAGTATTTATTTTGTGTAGCCCTCACAATCCAGTAGGTAGAGTGTGGACTTTTGAAGAATTGAGAAAAATAGGAGAAATTTGTGATAAACATGGTGTCTTTGTTATTTCGGATGAAATGCATGGAGATTTAACTTACTCAGGTTATAAACACATACCATTTGCAACGGTTCATCCAAACCATTTAAAATTTTCTATTACATGTGCTGCACCAAGTAAAACATTTAACATTGCGGGAATGCAAAGCTCTATTTTTATTATTCCGAATAAAGATGTTAAAGAAAAGTATGAGGCGCTTTTAACAGGATATGGATTAATGCGTCCAAATGCCTTTGCCGTGGAAGGAACGATTGCTGCCTACTATAATGGTTTACCTTGGCTCCAAGAAGTAAAGGGGTATTTGGAAGAGAATCTTCAATATGTTTGTTCCTTTCTAAAAGAATATATTCCTTCAATTAAAATTGTGAAACCAGAAGCAACCCATTTGATTTGGTTAGATTGTCGAGATCTAGGAATTCCACATGACAAATTGCATTCGTTCTTCTTAGAAAATGTAAGAGTTCGGCTCGATGAAGGTATGAAGTTTGGTAGCGGTGGCTATGGTTTTGAACGTATAAATATTGCATGTCCGCGTGAGGTTCTAACTGAAGCTTTACTTAGAATGAAAGCGGYAGTAAAAGGAAAAGAAGAATCCTGCTAACGATTTTAGCTAGCAGGTTTCTTCTTTATTTTACTCATGAATAAATCTACTACCTTTCCATTGTGTTAGGCATGGTGTTACTACAGACTTTTCCTTTCTGTAAAGTC
>NZ_JBFUIB010000643.1:0-1838 GCF_056402095.1 Peribacillus sp. P4_C12 | reverse complement strand
GTCATATGTACCTTGAAAAGTTCAAGAGCAAGACCAATAAGGTGGAACAATGTGATAACCTTTAGTTCATCCCGTGTTTCAAGCCCAGAACGCACCATCCACCACTGCATCAGAAGGCAGATGATGAGCAGCCAATCATACCGTGGCAAGAAGGGAAGCGGCATGAATTTTGTAAAAGCCAAAGAGGCAAAAATAACGGCAGGAAACAAACATGATAGGACCTGCTCCCAACCAAAATGAACGAGTTGTTTTAGTGCTCTCATGATTTGTCCCTCCATTTTTTTAATGGTTAAATTCATGAGTAACTCCCCTTTTATGAAATCTTTCTTTTCCTTCCAATGTTAAATATTTCTACTTTATTAATTTTAGGTGTCTTCATCATTTCGGTATTCTAAAATATCTCCGGGCTGACATTCTAAAGCCTTACAAATCGCCTCTAAAGTTGATAATCGAATAGCTTTTGCCTTGCCGTTTTTCAATATAGAAAGGTTAGCCATCGTTATTCCAACCCTCTCAGAAAGTTCTGTAACACTCATTTTCCTTTTAGCCAGCATCACATCAATATTGATTATAATTGCCATATTATTCACCTCAGACTATTAAGTCATTCTCTGATTTTATATCGATGGCTTCTTGTAAAAGCCTTTGAAGAACAGCAGCAAAGACTGCAATCACCATTGAAGCAAAAATTATGACCAATCCGATTAATATGATACCTGGGGCATCGTCCAGCTCCGCTATGAGATAAAAGAGTGGCAGGCCTACCACATACAAGATACTGATTGTGATTGCACAGTATTTTATTTTTGTTAAAGCTCTTACTGATAATTCCGAGAAAGCTTTGTTCTTGTCAATATAGCTTAAAAGTTTAAAAGCTTGATATAGAGCAAAGTAAAAAGGTATCGCCGATGCATACAAATCGATTAATACGAGATATTTGATATAAGTCATATCCGGATACAATTCTGCTGCAAACTTTGCTATCTCAGGCACCAAAAATATGCACAAAGCAAGAACTGGAATTCCAATAAGAATAACAGCTATCTTTAAAAAGAGTGTTGTTCCTCGTTTCATAAAAAGCACCTCACTTATTTATTGTCAATTTAATTTAACACGCAATTTATCGTTTTACAATAAAACATTGTTGTTTTTTATTATATAATTATTGTTACCGAAATATCCTTTCATTTTAAAAAAAGATAAAAAAGCATTCCTCATTACGAAGAAATGCTCTATAACTTTAAACTATTCAATTCATAACTTGTTCTACTAACCTSCCCCGTTAGTTCCATAGGAAAAGAGCAACCACCTGTTATTGAAGTAAAACACCTGTTAGATTAATAAGGTACAATAAATTAAAGTACAAATGCCATAAGAGCCGCAACTAAAAATGGGAAAAAAACAAGTAAAAATACTATTACTCCTGTCTTCCAATTGTTTTTTATTTGAAGTAATTCTTTTTTAGCCTTTTCCTTATTTTTTAGTGACCAAATAATTATTCCAACCCAATAAATTGCTAAGAATATAAGACTTGAAGTACCCATGAATACACCTCTTACAACTGCTAGTTAGTAGTCAAGCGTCTCTACTTAGGGGATTGTAACAAATAATCACCATTCAGTCTTTGGTGATTATTTGGGTTCTCTTATTGAACTATCCTGCCCCTCTAGTTCCACAAGAAAAAGGGTGCCTCAGCAACCTCAATTATTGAAGTAAAGCAAATATTTTTATTAAATGTAAGGTATTTCATTTCCCTCTATCAAGGCTTTCAAATTTGCTAACGACTGATCGAAGCCTCCCGAATTCATTGTAACTCTTGTTCCATTGCTTTCCTCATC
>NZ_JBFUIB010000642.1:0-1839 GCF_056402095.1 Peribacillus sp. P4_C12 | reverse complement strand
GTCATCCTAACAAGGGAGTGAGTTAGTATGTTAGAAAATTCATTCCAGAAAATTTGCCGTTTTGAGGATGTTCTACATCTCTTTAAAGATAATCAGTCTATTCTTTTCGGAGGGTTCGGTGGCATCGGTACCCCGCCGGGATTGATCAATTTAATTTTGGAGTCAAGTATTAAAAATTTAACCTTAATCGGAAATGATACTGGTTTTCCAGATATAGGGGTAGGGAAACTGGTCACACAGCGGCGTGCGAAAAAAATCATCGTTTCTCATATTGGTTCTAACCCAAATGCGGGCCAATTTATGAACAATGGAGAGCTGGAAGTAGAGTTCTCACCGCAAGGGACGCTTGTCGAACGTATCCGGGCAGGTGGGATGGGTCTTGGTGGGATATTGACCGATATTGGCCTGGACGCCGATATAGTCCGTGAAGGAAAACAAACCATAAGGCTGGGTGAGAAAAATTATCTAGTTGAACCTGCGTTGACTGCAGATATCGCAATTGTTTATGCAGAAAAGGCAGATCCTTATGGAAATCTAATATTTGATAAAAGTGCTCGGAATACGAATCCGCTCGTAGCGACTGCCGGACAAATCACCATAGTCGAAGCAGTGCAAATCGTCCCACTTGGCGCTTTGAATCCGGAAGACATTATTGTACCGGGTGCATTTGTGGATTATATCATTCCATCAAAAGGAGTCGATTGGAAATGGGTTTGGGAACCAAAGTCAGAAATCGATTAGCGAAACGAGCCGCAGCAGAAATAAGCAATGGCATGCTGGTCAATTTGGGAATTGGCATACCATCCCTTGTGCCGAATCATCTTTTGAATGATCATCGAGTTATGTTTCATGCTGAAAATGGGCTTGTTGGAATCGGGAGTTCCCCAAAAAAGGGGAAGGAAGATCCGCATCTCTGTAATGCTGGAGGTCTTCCCATTACCATTAGAGAAGGAGCATCATACTGCGACAGTACGATGGCATTTGGAATGATTCGCCGGGGCAGGGTGGATATCACGATTCTTGGAGCACTACAAGTAAGCGAATTAGGCGACTTGGCTAATTGGAATGTGCCAGGAAAGAGAGTACCAGGGATGGGTGGGGCGATGGAACTTGCGGCAAAGGCCAAAAAGGTCATCGTATTAATGGAGCATACTGATAAAATAGGCATGTCTAAATTAGTAAAAGAATGTACGTTACCATTAACGGCTAAAGAATGCGTACATATGATTATCACGGAACTTGGCGTATTTTCTGTGAAACCCGAAGGCCTCTTATTAACTGATTTATTTGAAAATTCTAGTATCGAGGAAATCAGGAATCAAACCGAAGCCTCGTTTACAGTCTCTAAAAATATCCATATTTTAAAAGAATGAGAGAGGAGAACGGTGATATGTATGAAGCGAAAATCAGCACTTGGTTGAATGAAAATCGAACGAATGGAATTAGGCTGTTACAAAAACTGGTACAGGAACCGAGCAAGCGAGGCCAAGAGGGGAGTGCGCAAGCTATTGTAGTTGAAAAGTGCAGACAGCTTGGTCTCGAAATAGATTTATGGGAGATTGGGGATGAAAAATTAAGAAATCATCCCCATTTTTATTGTGATCGTAAAGATTTTAAAGGAAACCCCAACCTTGTTGCGATTAAAAGAGGAATCGGCAACGGCAAATCTCTCATTTTAAATGGTCATATTGATGTGGTTCCCGAGGGAGATCATGCTGCATGGCACGATGACCCATATAGCGGCATGGCAAAAGACGGAAAAGTGTTTGGGCGTGGAACGACCGATATGAAAGGTGGCAATGTTTCATTATTATTAGCACTCGAGGCAATTATTGAATC
>NZ_JBFUIB010000641.1:0-1844 GCF_056402095.1 Peribacillus sp. P4_C12 | reverse complement strand
CTCTTAATCCTGTTGGCTTCAGTTTTAGCTTTCTCTTCACGCCATATTAGCATAAGTAACCCCTTTAGAATTGAACTAGAAAATTTATTTAAAGAGCGGGAGGAAATAAAAAAGAGACTCGATGAAACTCCCATACAAAACAATATTTTTAACACAATACAATTGAACCTAAACCAAACTACTGAATACTATACCATAAATAAGAGTCAGGCTAGAAGCAGCTTTAGGATAAGCGTCTTTGCAATTATTACAGGGTTAATAACAATCCTAACTGGCATTTGGTTATACTATTTTAAAAGCAATCCTAGCATAGAGATTTCCATCATAACAACAGTATCTGGAGCGCTTATTGAATTTATAGGTGGATTGTACTTCCATATTTACAACAAAAGTATAAATCAATTGAATTTCTTTTATAATAAACTGGAGAAGATGCAGGATACAATGTTAGCCGTCGAATTGTGTAATGGTATACAAGATGAGAATAAGAGGCTTGAATTACAAGAGAAAATAGTTACAACTCTATTAAGCAGGACTACCAGTTAACATAAAGGGAAGTAAAACTAATAATCCCTTCTTCAAATCCCTGCTTTTCTAGCTTAAAAAGCAGGGATTATTAAAATCACAGTTTTATTAGTTATTGTGCAGCCATGTTTTGGGTTCTAACCCATGTTCATTCATCCGCTCCAATATCCAATAAGAGAGAGCCTATACTAGGTTAACTTCTTGTTTCAATAAGCGTAATTCTATTTTTTTCAGTAACATTCTTACGGTAACAATCCAAATATACGGAAACCTTTGTCACTACTGTATTCGTAATATGTTTATTATAGTTACCATATAAGTACACTCTATCAATAACATTTAAAAAAAGCAGTAAGCTTACGCTTAATGCCTTTAACAAAAAATATTATCAAATTACAGTATGAGTCACATTGTTAGGAAAATTTTCGAATTGACGTTCATTAACTTTATATTCCAAACTTTCAACTTCAAAAACTTCTCCAGTTCCTTCTAAATATTTAACGTTATCGGAGTCGAATACAACAACATTATGTCCTTTACCTACAGAACTATTAAATATTACTCCAACAAAGCCAGCTTGTCTTATTACTTCAGTTATAAATTGTGTAAAGAGATATTTCTCTCTTTCTTCTGGTGTAATAGGTATTGATAACTTTTTACCAATATCATTTAAGAAAATAAAATTTTCAATGTCATCTTCACTTTCGAAAAAATTCATTATACTAATTTTCCTAAAATCGGCAAATTTCAACCTTTTATTTAATCTGAATTTTCCAAGGGATATAAAATGCCCGGGATGTGGTCTTATTTCAGCAATAGCTGTATCTTTTTTCGAAGCTAGGTAAACATATGAAATTCCTGCTCTACTTAACCTTGCTGGTTGAGCTTTTGGTGGTGGTGGAGCACCGATTTGCTCATTAGTAAAAGGAACAAAAAACTCCCTTTTCTCTGTTTCAGTTATATCATTTAAATCCATATCATAATTAAAAATCTTTTTGTCATATCCTATTCTTGCTCGATATAATTCTTCGGTTGGGTCTAGATAATTGGTAATTTCTTTTTCGAATTTTCTCAATAGATTTAGAGCATCTCCTTCAACTTTAAACTGGTTTTCCTTTTTTAGTCTCTCTTCAAGTTTACTAATTATGATAGAATTCTCATCCTGTAAATTTTCAGCAAAGTAACCTGAGTGCAAATCATAACCCCTATATAATGGAAGTCCGTTTTTAGATTTCACATATGAATCTTCTTCCAAAGCGAAAATTAAAATATCTAGACATTGTAGATACTTGAATTCATTTTTTAAGATTGGATTATCC
>NZ_JBFUIB010000640.1:0-1845 GCF_056402095.1 Peribacillus sp. P4_C12 | reverse complement strand
ATGGAGGGTACTGATGTTTGGGCCATACAGGTTAAAAAAAGCTAAGTGGCTGATAAAACTTTATCAAACGGTGTTGAATACATCATTGATTATTCTTAGTTTTATTCTTATATATTTTCTTTTTAGGCAACTTTACTACATTTCGAATGATGTTTATTGGGAAAATAAGGATGTTCATGGTATTTTCAGTAAAATTTTAATATTTTTCTTATATTTTGGATTCATTTCTATGATCGTACAATATTTCAGAGAAGATTACCATTTCCCATTAAGATATCTTATTTATATTGGGATTACAGCTACAATTCGATTTATCATAGTAAATAATGAAAATTCAATCCAGACTTTATGGTTAGCTGCTGTGGTATTTGTACTTACAATAAGTTATCTAATGTTACCTCACCTGGAAGCTAAAAATGAGTAAATGATAGATAGGAGAAATGGAATGAAAAAAAATAGAGAACATCAATTCAATATGTTACTTCGTGAAATACGCAAGGAATATGTTGGAAATGGACCAAAGGAAATCACTACTCGTCTTGTAGGTCCTTGGGTAATTAGTGAGATGAAAGGTAATCTGACTAATGTTGAAAAGTTTATGATTAGTTCGAGAGAAGGACAGCGTATGGTTCATGAAGCACGAACTAAATTAGTAAAGCAAATTTATAAGGATCCGGTGGTGTTGAAAAAAATTGAGGAAATGATGGATGCGAAAATTGTGAGTATCTTTACAGATATTAATATAGATACTGATACTGCGATGACAATTTATGTGTTTGACAAAACTTTACAGTGTTAATCATTACCATGCTAGTACTGAAAAGATAACCTTTTACCCTAAAAGCTACTGTTTGAAATATTTAAATGATTTAGGTGATCAAGTCATATTATCAGTATACCTATTTTTTGAATAAATCCTTTTGAAAGTTCCGGTGATTAAACATTCTATGGATATAAAAAAAATGATAGATATAACAGATAAAACAGAAGTTGATCCAGAATTACTTGTTTCCAAAGTAAACAGAAATCTCATAAACCTTTATAACAAAAAAGATATTGGAGATTACACAGAAATCTTAAATGATATGTTAATGTTAGCAGTTCAACTTAAATTTGATTTAGTTTAAAAGTATTTTGGTGCAGTTCCTATTGTTGCTGCAGATGAAAGAAATCAATTTCAAGAAATATTTAAGTGTCTAGGCACGAGAAGCAGCAATAAGGATTGGTATTTAAATTTATTTTCTTTATTTTTAGGAATGGCTTTTATTTTGAGGTTTGATATGAGTGATATTGAAAAGAATTTCTTTGAAAAGACAGGTACTTAATTCTTTTGAAAATGTAAAAAGTCTGGTTAATCACTCCAGTTTATATTTTAAGCTTTTACTATTAATAAAAAAATTATTTTATATGAGATTTCTTTGAAAAATTCTTCTAAATATAAAAAGATTAGAAGATAGTGATTTTCTTTTAGGTGAATTTTCATTGTACAAGATCTCTAGAAAGGAGATTTTGATGAAATCGATTGATCTTATAGTTACAGAGCTAAAGAAAAAGGGAATTAACGCTCAGAAAATCAATATGAGAAAGTCCAACATAGAATTTCGACAATCTAATGAGAAAAAATCCTAATTAGCAAATAAATCTTGCTAAGCCCTTAGGAAACTCAGAGTATCTTACTCATTTATTCATAAGCCGGTTTTTTGTAGAATAATAGAAAAAGGAAGGAAAATGAGGTAGATACAGATGGAAGGTAGAAAAATTGGATAAATACGGGTTAGTAGTAAGAATTAAAATTAAGGATGTCGGCTCGAAGCTATGAGAGAAAAGGGGATAGGCGACCAAGAC
>NZ_JBFUIB010000639.1:0-1854 GCF_056402095.1 Peribacillus sp. P4_C12 | reverse complement strand
TCTTTCGCCTGATAACAAGCTCCTTTATGCAAGCAATAAAGCTGACAATACGATTGACGTAATCAATGTCGCTGATCACCGGGTAGTTAAAACAATTGACGGTTTCAATGAACCAAGACAAGCAATTGTCTTTAGCCACGACGGGGACCGGGCTTATGTATTAAATCGGGATCTCTCTATTGCACGTGTGAATGTTAAGACCTTCTCCATCACGGATATAATTCAGGATGAGTCAAAAAAGTACAAGCTTAAAAGGCTAAGATCAGACAAAGTAGGGACATATTTAGCAGACCAAGAAGGAATGACCCTTTATTATTTCACAAAAGATGATTCTAGCGTCAGTAATTGCAAAGGTCAATGTAGTGAAATTTGGCCACCTTTCCATGCAGATAACATTATCTCCGCTAAAGGTTTCAACAAAAAAGAGTTTAATACTATCATAAGAGATGACGGACAAAAGCAAACAACTTATAAAGGGCATCCACTTTATTACTTTGTGAAAGATAAGCAGGCCGGTGATATAAATGGACAAGGCGTCAATAATGTCTGGTTTGTTTTAGGCAAAAAGGTTTTTGAGGAATAATTACGTTTAGTTCTGCACATATAGTTAGAAATATCTCAATAAAACCGTTCATATTTGAGCAGATGAAAAATAAAAGAAAAATAGTTTTGTTTCATAAAAAATGGTCATAAAGTATAATAAATGTCACTTTTTTATTCTAGAATTTGATTAGCGCATGTTTTCCGCAAAAAACTGCCGAGACCCCTTTTATAAAGACTGAAAAAAGCTAAACAGTATATTGCTGAACGTTTTTAATGAAGTACCGTTATACCAAACCGAATAAGCTGTTGTTTTTGAATAAAGAATGTTAATAGTGGTTTCCTATTCTTGGAGAAAACTCTAAAAAAATTCAAGCCACCTTCTAATGATAGGTGGCTTTGTTTTATTCGAATAAGGTACTGGTTTAAAATCTTCATAAAATTTTAACTTGATGGTGATAGATTCTGACGACAAAACACAGATATTATACGCTATCGCGTTTTTCACTTTTGACCCCATTAAAGAATAAATCGGCACTTACATTATAGATAAAAACAACGGAGAACGGAATCCCATATAGAAATACCAGTATAAGAGATGGAATGGCTTTACGCCGGAGCTTAAACACTTGATTTTTAAGATATTCCGTTACTAACCTAATTTCCCGCATCACAATATTCCCGGATATAGAGGCAGTACAGAAGACAATAACTTTTTAGAAACAGGATGTTTTAATCGTTCTAGTTGTTCCAAATCATCTAACCATTCAACAACCTCACCATTGTACATTACCGCTAGACGGTCTGCGATGTAATTGACTGCCTGTAAATCATGGGAAATAAAGAGATATGAAAGTTGAAACTCTTCTTTTAATTGTGCCAAAAGATTTAATATTTGTACTTGAACAAGAACATCTAAAGCACTTACAGCCTCATCGAGAACAATTAACTTTGGCTTTAAGGCAATCGCTCTTGCGATATTGATTCTTTGTAGCTGTCCTCCACTGAACTGATATGGGTATTTTCGAATATCTTCCGGGCATAACCCAACGATCTCCAAAAGCTCCTGTACTTTCTTTTTCTCTTGAACAGACGTGAGCCTTTCGTAATTTCTTAACGGCTCAGCAATGATCTCCCCTACCGTTAGTCTTGGGTTAACAGCGCTATAACAATCTTGAAAGACAACTTGCAGATTTCGCCGTAACTCCTTTAATTCTTTTGCTTTTAAACAATAAAGGCTCTTCCCCTGAAACCATACCTCTCCCTGATCCGGCTTTTCCAGTCCCAGAATAATTTTGCCCAGGGTACTCTTTC
>NZ_JBFUIB010000638.1:0-1859 GCF_056402095.1 Peribacillus sp. P4_C12 | reverse complement strand
GCATATGCTAGGGCAGTCTCGGAAACGGTTGTCGAAACACTTACACGTTTACACAGCATTGATTATCAAGCAGCCGGGCTCAGTATGATCGGCAAACCGAATGGATATCTCGAACGTCAAGTCAAAGGCTGGATTAAACGCTACGAACGGTCGAAAACAGATGAATTAGACGGGGTAGGTGAAACCGAGCAGTGGCTGCTCGGCAAGCTTCCCTCCTCGTCACTTTCCAGTATTGTGCATAATGACTTCAAATTGAATAATATGATGTTTTCCTACAATAGCCCTGAAGCCGTGGCTGTTTTTKACTGGGAAATGAGCACAATCGGTGATCCATTAACGGATCTCGCCATCAGCTTGGCTTATTGGACCGAGCCAGGTGAAACCGAAACAGGACTCACCTCCGTTACTAGCAAGCCAGGATTCCTAACACGTAGGGAATTGGCCAACCTTTATGCATTAAAAAGTGGCAACAGTCTCAGTGATATTGACTATTATCTAACCTTTGCCTTCTATAAGATAGCCGTTGTCCTTCAGCAGCTTTATTATCGTTGGAAAAATGGGGATAGTCAGGACAGCCGGTTTGAACATTTACACATTGGAATCAAAAATTTAATGCATCAAGCAAATCGAGCAAAAAACCGTGAATTGTTATAAGAAACATTTGGATATGTCTATCCACACCTTGGGTTAAAATTTAAATAAAAGTTTAAAAGAACAAAGTCCCTCTTATCAGCGACTGACGGACATCAGTAAGCTAGATTAGTCACCTTCCTCAACAGATTGATTAGCAAATGCCCTCGAGCCGATGGTGTCTGGTGCTAGACACTAGGACATTTCGTATTAGTTACATTTCCATAAAAAAAACAGCCCAAGACCAAGACAGAAAAACTTCACGACCATTTCTGTTCCAAATGGTCATGAAGTTTTTCTTCTATAGGTGTTTCATAGTATTCAGAGATCTGTTTCCGAATAAAAGGATTCAAGTGATATCTTGACCAATTTCCCATGAATTCTGTTGAGGAAATTCCCTTGTTCTTCATGTTCGATTCCTTCTGCGATATGACGAAAAGCAATCTAGAAAAAAAGAAAAATAATATTACCATCAACATGGTAAAACAGTAAAGGTGAAATCTGTTGGACTTCACCTTTACTGTTTTTCTATAATAATCCGAAAAGAAAAACCATTGACTAGACTAATGTTGTGTTTCTATAATCCATACTATTCCCCATCTAAATAATCAATGGCAAGGGCAATAAAATAACGAATAGATTCCAAAAACTTATCAATTTCTACATATTCATCCGGCTGGTGAGCAAGTCGTGGGTTTCCGGGACCAATTATAATAGTTGGAATTCGTAAATGAGGCCAATACACTGAAGCGTCAGTATAATAATTAACACCTGAGGGCCGTAGGTCTAAATTAACGTGATTCTTCCCTGTTTGAACAGCAAGTTTTACGAAATCATCAAATTCATTTGTGGACACGGAATCCATTCGATTAATAACCTTTATTTGATATGTTGACTGTGACTTCTCTGAAATCTCCTTGATCATATTCTCAATATCATGTAAAATGCTGTCATTATCTTGTCCAGGGACAGTTCGTATATCTAGAGTCAAATTACACTGATCAGGCACAACATTTGTTTTTACTCCACCTTCAATTGTTCCAATATTAATAGTTGGGTAGCCTAATAGTGGATGTGGAGAGTATTCAAATTCATAGGTTTGGAGACGATTCATTAATTCGTTCATCGCTGTAATGGCATTTATCCCTTGGTCAGGCATTGATCCATGGGCCGTTTTTCCGTAGGTAATAATTTCTAGCCATAGACATCCTTTATGAGATGTATACAGT
>NZ_JBFUIB010000637.1:0-1864 GCF_056402095.1 Peribacillus sp. P4_C12 | reverse complement strand
ATCTTCATGTAACCGCGTACATCCTTTTCAACAATTAGCACTTGATTCATGTAAACACCTTCTCCAATAAATTGTCTGTCAATCTGCAAAAAATTCTAAATATTCTGCCAAAAATCTTGGTAAAAAAAGCACAGAGAAATATCTCTGTGCTTTGATTAGCGTGTTGCATCAAGAAAGCAAAGCTTTCAAGTAGGTCAAGAAATTATTTTGCGACAACTTCTTTTCCTTTGTATGTTCCACATTCTTTACAAACGTGATGTGAAAGAGTCATTCCACCACAGCTTGGGCATTCTACCATACCAGGTACTYGAAGCTTGAAGTGTGTACGACGTTTTCTTTTTACAGTTTTCGACGTTCTTCTAAAAGGTACAGCCATTATTCCCACCTCCTTAAAAAATATAAAAAAGCTGGAAAAATCGAATTAACGATTTTTCGTTCCAATCAAGATTCTTTATTGTTGTCAAAAAAGTCGGCAAGCTTTGCAAATCTCGGATCAACCTTATGTTTACTTTCTTCTTCAGAAATAACAGCCCAGTCTTTCCCAGATTGAGGAGCAGCTTCGTTCGAATCGACATCCTCACAAAAAACCTGCATCGGAATTTCTAGCAATAAATTTTCTTTAATTACCGGTATAAGGTCTACAACATCGCCTTCCACAACAGTGACATCATCTCCGTAGAAATCAGTGTCATCTGCCTTTAAAAGAAAGGTTTCCTTTGTATCAATATCAATCGGATATTTCACGTCTACCAGTGTACGGGAGCATGGTAATGTTAATTCACCTGAAAGATGCAAGTGAAAAGTAATCTCGGTCGAGTTGATATCAGCTCTTCCTGCTACTCTAATCGGAGAAACATCGCGAATTTGCGGGTCTCTTTCCTTAATGTCTAAGACATCCACTAGTTCATCAAACCGTAAATCTTTGTCCCGAATTTTTTGAAGTTGACTAATCGTCCATTTCAAATGAAATCACCTCAAGGCAACAAAAATAATTATAGCTTTCAATTATAAGTTTGTCAATATTTTTTCTTTACACTATAATGTAGTCATCCTAACTGATTATCCAAGTTTATGATTCATTTTAAACAAAAAATCACGAAGAATCATTATAGTAATTTTACTTGAAATACTATTTTAGCACTAAGTTGAAAAAATACAAAGTTTTTCTCTGAGGTGAAGGAATGAAAGCTTGCGGTTTAGTAGTCGAATATAACCCTTTTCATAATGGACATGTTTTACATGCTAGAGAAAGTAGAGAAAATACAGGGGCAGATGTCGTGGTAGCGGTTATGAGCGGACCATTCTTACAGCGCGGTGAACCTGCTATTGTCAGTAAATGGGCAAGGGCGGAAATGGCTTTACGCGGCGGCATTGACCTTGTCATCGAGCTTCCCTATGCCTTTGCAACCCAGAAGGCGGAGATCTTTGCAAAAGGCTCGATTTCTCTTTTGGAATACCTTGGCTGCGACTCTTTTTGCTTTGGAAGCGAGGATGGCCGAATTGAACCATTCATAATGGCTCATAAAATTCTTTCTGACAATTCTGTAGCAATCGATGCAGCCATTAAATCGGCCATGGATGCCGGTAACAGCTATCCGACAAGTGCCTCCTTGGCTTTTCAATCGATAATCCAAAATGATGATGTGCTGGATTTGACGAAGCCAAATAATATTCTTGGTAAAGAATATGTTAGTGTTGCCCTAAAAAACAGTTTTTCAATTCAACCCTATACGATTAAACGGGTTGCGGCCGGATACCATGAAACACAGTTGACTTCCGAGTCGATAGCAAGTGCAACAGGAATCCGGAAAGCCCTCATGGAACAAAAACAGGAATTGGAGGCTGTTGCTGGCTATATTCCACA
>NZ_JBFUIB010000636.1:0-1864 GCF_056402095.1 Peribacillus sp. P4_C12 | reverse complement strand
TCCAATGCCATTTACTATTAGGAGCTAAACTGCGATAAGCACTAACTGCTTCCTTTTGTGTACTTCTACCAATAACAAACTCTGCTAATAACAATGGAAAACCTATAAACAAAGAAAATAAAATAAACAGAAGAAAGAATGCGCCCCCACCGCTTATTCCAGTTACATAAGGAAGCTTCCATATTGCGCCTACTCCTATAGCTGATCCTGCTGCTGATAAAATAAAACCAATCTTCGATGACCATTGCTCTGATGTTTGAATGCTAATCAATCCAATCTATTTTTATTACGTCCTCTACAAAACAAAGTAAAGAACAAAAAAAGCCACGTCTCTATCGTTAACGATAGGGACGTGGCTGTTCACGCGGTACCACCCTAATTGGAAACAATACATGTTTCCCACTTGTTAAAATAACGGTTTAATCCGTTTTATACTACTTTCTCAATGTTGCAGTATAAAAAAGCTCCAAGAATGAAATTCACCTAAGTCTTTGTATCAGTTTGCACCAACCACTGATTCTCTATTAACAGGGAGACCGGCTTAATAATGTTCTTTTCTTCGCTCATTAAATATTTTGAATAATAAACGAAATTATAGTATGATAACATCCGATGGTCAAGCCCTTTTTTCAGAATTTAATATTATTTAACCCCAATTACTCCTCTCAACTCTTTATATACACCACATTCCGAGACATTTCCAAAATTCAAAAATTTATTTTAAAGGTGTACAAACTGTATACTATGTAGCACTAGTATTTGCTTAAAATTCTCTTTCCCTGGCGTTAACTTTAAAGAAAAAAGATCAACAAATTGAAGAAGAACAAGTCACATTATTAGAAATAAACCGCTTGATATTTGGGCAAATAGAAAGAGCATGTTTTGAAAGAAGATTATTCAAAACATGCTCTTAACATATTCAATTAAATGATTCTTTTATAAAAAGTTTAATTATTTTCTACCTGTGTCGCTCAAAAATCGCACTTTTGCGATGACCCCTTTGACCATTCTATTTTTATTTTTGCTCTGTATAAATTAATCGCTCCTAAAGCTACAGCGATTCCAGCAATATATAATGCTAGCTGATAACTATTCAATATATTTACGACTAAACCGAATAACGAAGGTGCTATAACAATAAATAATTGATTTAATGTCAAAGCTGAACTCACCGTTAAGCCTATATAACGGGGATCCGATTGCTCTGTGACACAAGCAATAAAAATTGAATACCAACCAATTGCAACAAACCCTAATAGAAAACAGAATAGCAGCATCAATATTTTTATTTCTACATGAATGATTAGTGGCAACATCAATGTAAGAATTACTGTAAAAACCATCACAATAAGCAATAATCTTTCTCTATTATGCTCAAAGAATTGATCACTCATCCATGCGATGACTACCCGCCCAATCATTCCACCTATTAAAACAAGGCTTAAATATTTCCCTGCCTCTGTTAGGGAATAGCTACCTTCTTGATGAAAATAACTCATAAAATGTGCAATGATAATCATTTGTAATGACATCATTACAACACCTACAATGTACATCGGATATAATTCTTTATTATTTTTGATAGCATTCATTTTCTCCTTAAAGGATACCGATTTCGATTCTGTAGGACTAGTACTTTCTGGCTCATGATAAAATAATAAAAAGAGTAGACCTCCTATAATTGCTACAACTCCTTGTACAACATGCGCGACTGACAAATTGAAATGATAAAATGTATAGGTTAGCATTACAGAGGCTAAAGCCCCTCCTATTGGTATACCGGTCTGTCTTATTCCTAAAGCTAGACCTCTATGTTTGTTGGGAAACCATTTTACGATAGCAGTACTACCACCAGTTTGAGCAC
>NZ_JBFUIB010000635.1:0-1865 GCF_056402095.1 Peribacillus sp. P4_C12 | reverse complement strand
CTCGTATTTTGTTACTTATTATTTTTTAAATACCGTACAGTTTGTTCCCACTGTTTAAAAAAGAAGCTATTAACCTAGCCCAAATGTTATTACATGAATAAAAAAAGTAATTCCATATATCAAAAAAAAACACTCGACCATTTAGGTTAAGTGTTTTTCTATTTATTCCTGATCCTTCTTACCGATAACCCTAATTAACTCATCCATCTTTTCGTTTCTTTCCTGATCTAGTCTTGTCTTAGCATTAATAAATTTAATCACCTTAAAAACAAAGTAAACACTTAAAAAAAGAAGTCCGAGGTAAAATAAAATGGGTATAATTGCAATAATCCCCATTAAACTGCTAGCTGTATCCATAAGTTCCCCCTAATTGTAAAATATACTATTATTATACACCGATATATGGAAGAAATGAGAACAACATAAAAATCCCAATGTTTAGTGAGTGAAAGAATAATTGTTACTTGAATATATGGAAGATAACGAATTAATTAATAACCCTGTTAAGTTAAACAATGTTGAAGCAATCAATAAAAATAATGAGATTATCCTGCAAAGCAGACAAATTTTAAAAAAGAATAGTTCCATGTAAAAAGCACTCAGCCATTAAGCTTAAGTGCTTTTTTCTATTTACATACATCACTTTATCAAATTTTCACTTTCGTCGAAAATAAGCAATAACATGCTATTTGGAGCCTATGAGATAAAACCTAATCAATATGTTTATTACTTTTATTAAAATATACCCCAATAGTTTCTCCATTCATCCAGCTATAACTCCTGTTCAATCCTTTTCTTGCCTATTACTATATATCATATTGTGCCCTTTTATATTTTTATCATTTAAAAAGGGCAGTCTCTAAGTCTGCCCCTAAAATATATTACTATTAAAACATAATTGGTATAGACGCTCTATTATCAGCTTCTTATTACGTAATTGTTTCTAAATTGAAAAAAAACTTATTGAACGGTTTCTTCTTACTTTTAAGTGATTAATAAAAACGATGCTTGTTCTTACATTTACAACGCTTCTTGGGAACCCAAACTGTACTTGGATCATTATTCTCAAAGCATTTTTCTATAAAACAATTCATCCTAATACCCTCCTTAATATTGTATATGCATAGACTAAAAGAAGGTGTGGACAAGTATAGAAAAGCATTCAAAAATAATTAGGTTGTAAATACTTATTGAAATTTCAAAAGTGATTTATACTTTCTAATCATTATTAGGATTTTAATCTTTATTTATAGGTAATCTCAATTTTCATGTTTTTGGACAATATCTAACGTATGCGGGAGCAAACTAAAATCTCTCCAAGTTTTATGACCTGGAACAACGATTTTTGTATCTTTATATACGTTATATACGTTCATAGTGTTTGGCGATGCTTCCATGTTAGCTTCATCAATAATTCCAGGATTCTGCTATTCTAGAGCAAAAATCATATCACCAAATAACAAGTTATACTTTGGTAGCCATATTGTAATATTATCTAATGTATGGACCTCTCCTGGAAAAGACCTTAGCCGCCCCTGCCACACCGCCAATTCCAAGGGCAATCATCAGCCCGTTCTGACGCTGTTCTTCGGTTAGTTGGTTTCCRAACATGTCTTTAGCCTGTGACCGCTTCGCCTAGACCGTTAACTGCGGTGAGCCCGTACAGGCCGTTTTGTAGATGGCGCTGCCGCCTTTGATGGCCCGGCCGGCCCAGCCAACTACAGGGATAAATCCAGCGTCGGCCATGGCTCCGGCGGCGATTCGTTCGACTTCGGACAACTTGCGACCCGTTACTGGATCGACTCCGGTTGATGCCCTGATTGAATCATAATATCCCGTGAATTCCCCTGTAAAGGTTTTTGTCG
>NZ_JBFUIB010000634.1:0-1870 GCF_056402095.1 Peribacillus sp. P4_C12 | reverse complement strand
TGAAGTCTTTTATAAAAGCAATTTTAATGATAAATGATCCTGTCTTATCATATCTATACATGGAGGTTCGAAAAATGAAAGAAGCAAAAGTAAGTGTAATCGGCGCTGGGCTTGCAGGAAGTGAAGCGGCGTGGCAATTAGCTAAAAGAGGAATTAAAGTAGATTTATACGAAATGCGGCCGGTAAAACAAACACCAGCACATCATACCGACAAATTCGCTGAACTTGTTTGTTCCAATTCACTTCGGGCAAATACCTTAACAAATGCTGTAGGTGTTTTAAAAGAAGAAATGCGGATTTTGGATTCTGTTATCATATCTGCAGCAGACGCCTGTGCTGTTCCTGCCGGAGGTGCACTTGCTGTCGATCGTCATGAATTTGCCAGTCTTGTTACAGAAAAGGTGAAAAATCATCCAAATGTTACTGTCATTAATGAAGAAGTGACAGAAATTCCTGAAGGTCCTACTGTCATTGCCACTGGTCCGCTTACAAGTCAGTCTCTATCTGACAGCTTAAAGCAGATTATGGATGAAGAATACTTATATTTCTATGATGCTGCTGCTCCAATTCTTGAAAAAGAAAGCATCAATATGGATAAGGTTTATTTAAAATCCCGTTATGATAAAGGGGAAGCAGCCTATTTGAATTGTCCGATGACGGAAGAAGAGTTTGACCGTTTCTATGAAGCATTGATTTCTGCTGAAACTGTTCCTCTTAAAGAATTTGAAAAAGAAATCTTTTTCGAAGGGTGTATGCCAATTGAAGTGATGGCATCACGTGGGAAGAAAACGATGTTATTCGGACCATTGAAGCCAGTTGGTTTAGAAGATCCGAAAACAGGAAAACGACCATTTGCTGTAGTCCAATTGCGACAGGATGATGCAGCTGGTACTCTTTACAACATTGTTGGTTTTCAGACACATTTAAAATGGGGACCGCAAAAAGAAGTACTGCAGCTTATACCAGGATTGGAAAATGCTGAAATTGTTCGTTATGGAGTTATGCACCGCAACACTTTCATTAACTCTCCTAACGTTCTAAAACCTACGTACCAGTTCAAAAATCGCGATGACTTATTCTTTGCCGGTCAGATGACTGGTGTAGAGGGATATGTAGAATCAGCTGCATCAGGATTAGTTGCGGGTATCAATGCCGCGAGAATCATCCAAGGGTTGGAGCCTACCATTTTCCCTGCCGAAACGACAATGGGTAGTATGGCAAGGTACATTACATCTACTAATGGGAAGAGCTTTCAGCCGATGAATGCCAACTTTGGCCTGCTTCCAGACCTTGAAGTTAGAATCAAAGCGAAAAAAGATCGGAATGAAATGCATGCTAAACGCGCTTTAGACACAATTCAGAACTTTGTGAAAACTTTGTAAAATATTTGCCTGCTGTTTTAAAGTATGATACTATTTATTAGCCTTTGCGAGGTGTTTCCATGATTAATCAAAATAAGGCATTATCATCCTTCATCGAATATTTACAAATAGAAAAAAACAGTTCACATTACACCATTGAAAATTACAAACGGGATATTCACGAATTTTTATTGTTCCTGAATGAACAAGGGATTACCGATGTCACGTCTGTCGAATACTTTGATGTCCGGTTGTTTTTAACGAATTTATATGAGAAAAAACTTTCTAAGCGAACTGTGGCAAGAAAAACATCTTGCCTGCGGAGCTTTTATAAATTTTTATTACGTGAAGGTGATGTGAWGGATAATCCTTTTTCTCTTGCTTCTTTACCTAAAAAGGATCAAAAGCTGCCACGTTTTCTTTATGAGGAAGAAATGAATCAGTTATTTTCTTCTTTAAAGAAAGATTCACCGATAGGAATAAGGAACACTGCACTATTGGAATTACTG
>NZ_JBFUIB010000633.1:0-1872 GCF_056402095.1 Peribacillus sp. P4_C12 | reverse complement strand
CATGTCCCCTTATCGATTTTTTTTATGGGTTCAAACATGGATCCGAAATTCACTCTATCTAAAATTATATTCATCAATAGTGGGAGGAGCATTTAGATTTATCCTGATATGTTCTAGTACATCGGTAAATTTGTATAATGTCATGTAAAGTTTTATGTGAAAAAGCCCTTTTAAATCCTAGGATCTTATAGATATTCACATTCTTTTTATTCATAACCCTTGTCCCTTTGCATAAACTTGTACAAAAACAAGTTAAGAGACGAGGGGGCACTCATGCGTTTTCTATATAAAGGGTTATCAGGTTTGTTTATTATCATTCTCCTTTTGTCTTTTCTAGCACCGGTACAAAGCGCTAATGCTAACGTAGCCGTTAGTGCCCACAGCGCGATATTAATGGATGAGGAAAGCGGAAGGGTCATTTATGAGGTGAATGCTCATGAAAAAAACCGTATTGCCAGCATCACGAAAATCATGACGGCTATACTGGCTATTGAATCGGGAAAAATGGGGGAAACAGTAAAGATTAGTAGTAATGCCTTCGGGACTGAGGGTTCTTCCCTTTATTTAAAAGAAGGAGAAAAGATTAAGCTTGAAGATTTGGTTTATGGATTGATGTTACGTTCGGGGAATGATGCGGCAGTCGCAATCAGCGAA
Organism: Peribacillus sp. P4_C12; assembly: GCF_056402095.1. NCBI lineage: Bacteria > Bacillati > Bacillota > Bacilli > Caryophanales > Bacillaceae > Peribacillus > Peribacillus sp. P4_C12. The sequence goes on along the minus strand of NZ_JBFUIB010000633.1, from coordinate 1,218 downwards.
AAGGTGGGCGGGAGCCTTGATGGCTTCGTCTGGATGATGAATCAAAAGGCAGAGGAAATCGGTATGAAGAATACTAATTTTTCAAATCCGCATGGTTTGGATAATACGAATAACCATTATTCAACAGCATATGATATGGCTTTGTTGACTCGTTATGCTATGCAAAATAAAACGTATGTAAAGATTGCCGGTACTAAGGTGCACCGAGCACCTAATTCAACAGAACAATGGGATTATGTCTGGAAGAACAAAAATCGACTTCTGACACAGTTATATGAGTATTGTACAGGGGGGAAAACAGGGTTTACCAAACTGGCAAAGCGTACCCTGGTCACGACGGCTACAAAAAACCAACATGATTTAATAGCTGTAACATTGAATGGTCCCGATGATTGGAATGATCATATTCAAATGTATGAATCCGCTTTTAAAGAATATAAGCCAACTGAAATTTTACCTGAGGGCTTGGTAAAAGATATGAAAAATAAAACGTATAGAGGCCATGTATATATTAAAAACGATTTTTCGTATCCACTCACGAAAGAAGAAAGAAAACTGGTCAATGTGAAAATGAAATTGTTGAAACCACAGAAGGCTTGGAAAGATAAACGAAAAATTCCTGAAGTAATTGGCAAAGCTTCTATCTATCTCGATGGAAAAAAAATCGGTTCACGTTCAATTTTTTATGGTGAAACAAAAGAAAGCTTCAAGCATCAATCCTTTCAATCTAGCTGGGCTGAGCTATTTGAAGCAGTATTAGGAATCAAAAGCAATGGTTAATTATATTTGGGTTGGAATGACCGTGATCGGCATCGTATTTGGAATGATAAATGGAACGATGGATCAGGTGAATGAAGCTCTTTTTGTCAGTGCTAAGGAAGCAGTCACCCTTTGTCTAGGGTTGATGAGTATTTTGGTTTTTTGGCTGGGGTTAATGAAAATAGCGGAAGAATCCGGACTGCTCGATAAGTTATCCAACTTGTTCAGACCATTCATGAGGTGGCTATTCCCAGAGGTCCCACCCAATCATCCAGCAATGGGATATATATTATCGAATATGATGGCAAACACATTTGGACTGGGGAATGCAGCCACGCCTCTTGGTATTAAAGCCATGGAGCAGTTAAAGAAACTTAATGGAGGAAAAGCAACGGTCAGCCGCTCGATGGTCACCTTTTTAGCGATAAACACATCAAGCGTTACACTGATTCCAACGAC
>NZ_JBFUIB010000632.1:0-1874 GCF_056402095.1 Peribacillus sp. P4_C12 | reverse complement strand
CAGTTATATAACGGGAGGTTCATGATATAATTATCATAGATAAACTCTTAAAGAAACAAAACAAATTAATCATTCTGAAAATTAAATCTTTTAAGGAGTCGATGAAAGTTGACAATTGATAGTAAAAAATCAATTAGTAAAGAACAAACTATTTTTAATCACATTGGAAATAAAATCAAAACAGAAGATAGAGAAATTAATATAATTGCTAGATTAGAAGAACCACTAATAGTAATTTTAGGAAATGTTTTGAGTGACGAAGAATGTGACGAACTAATTAGATTGTCAAAAGACAAAATGCATCGTTCTAAAATTGGAGTTACACACGAAGTAAATGAGATAAGAACAAGTAGTAGTATGTATTTTCAAGATAATGAAAATGACATCATTACCAAAATTGAAAAAAGAGTATCATCTATTATGAATATACCCATTGAACATGGGGATGGTATTCAAATTCTTAAATATACTCCTGGTCAAGAGTATAAAGCTCATTTTGATTTTTTTACATCTTCAAGTAAAGCAACAAAAAATAATAGAATTAGCACAATCGTCATGTACTTAAATGATGTGGAGCATGGAGGAGAAACTTTTTTTCCTAAACTAAATCTTTCAGTATCCCCACGAAAAGGAATGGCGGTGTATTTCGAATATTTCTATACTGATATAAACGTAAACGAACTAACATTACATGGTGGAGCGCCAGTTATAACTGGCGAAAAATGGGTTGCAACACAATGGATGAGAAGACAAAAATAGTATATTTTTTACCTGTATTCTTTCGTTCCAAGACAGACACATCCTTTCAAAAATCATTGTAAGGACTAACTAAAATGTGTCCATGAAACAATATTAACACCAAGTTTGTTGGGTATACACGAAACGATGGAAGGAAAGCCATAACCTACGGCGTGTCCTAGAGAAGTAAGTAAAGGTAACTTTTTACCATCAATATTTTCATTGAACGAAATTACATAACACTAGTTTCCTACACCATGTTTATTAGTAACTTGGAAATTTCAATATGGTTTGAATTAGGTTTTGAAGTTTCAATCATATATTCTTCACAAAGCGTTTCTTTGAAATTATGGTTAAGTCAAAACAGTTCAATCGAGAAGTAATGCGACTATACATCTTGATAACTGGGCTTATATCTAAAAACCACAACCAACTTCTAGGGCGGCTGGTTGTAGTCTTCAGTTTCTTTGTTATCCCCAGCTAGAACTGACTCTTTACTTTATAGAGTTTCTTACTTTACGTAAGAATTCTATATGTTGATCCATAATACTCGAGCGAAGTAACTGGCTCTCTTTTAATAAACGAATAAAAGTTCTTCTGCTGCGGATTCTTCTGTTTCTCATAAATAACACTCCTTTCATCTTTTCTTTATTTTATTAATGCTTGTCTTTACTTGTAACGGCTAGTTCCTCTAGATGAAAAAAAAGTTAGTGATCTAGTTAATATTCCCTTACTAGTCCAACATCCATTTCTTTTTTAAATAGGACAAAACAACGCAAACGCCTGTGAAGCCATCCCTAAGTCATGTGTTTCCAGCTGGATGATTCCCATACAGGGTAAATAAATCAAGAACATTTTCCATCTCTACTTTTAGTACTAGGAAAACAGTAACCGAGGTTTCATTTCTTATTGGTGCCGACATTTATGGGTATGAAGATGGATATACCAGCATTAATAACTATATTGTGGATTACATTCAAAAGGGCTACAGAAGTCGTTAAGGCATTCTAGAGCGGAAGAGATTCCTATTCTGGGTTTCTGTCTTGGAGGCTCAATGGCTGTCATCTATGCTTCATTTGCTAATGAACCGATAAAAAATCAAATGCTGTCAGTAGCACCATTTGATTGGGTCATTC
>NZ_JBFUIB010000631.1:0-1874 GCF_056402095.1 Peribacillus sp. P4_C12 | reverse complement strand
GCATGGTACAGGGGGAACGGAAACAGACCTTTTACCATTAGTAGAAATGGTTTCACCAGGTTCATCCGTATTGAGTGTGCGCGGAAATGTTCTTGAAAACGGTATGCCCCGTTTTTTTCGAAGATTGGCTGAGGGTATTTTTGATGAAGAGGATTTGATTTTTCGTACAAAAGAGCTTAATGACTTCTTGGATATAGCAGCCGGAAAGTACGATTTTGACCGTGAGAATGTGGTAGCATTAGGTTATTCTAATGGTGCGAATATCGCTGCAAGTTTGATGTTTCATTTTGAAGGGGCATTAAAAGGGGCGATTCTTCACCATCCAATGGTTCCTAGGCGAGGGATGACTTTGCCGTCACTTTCCGATGTACCTATCTTTATTGCCGCTGGGAAAAACGATCCAATTTGCCCGGCTCAAGAAACGGGTGAACTTTCACAACTCTTACAGCAAGCAGGTGCGACAGTCGACATTCACTGGGAAAATCACGGACATCAGTTAACACGATCAGAGGTCGAAGCAGCTAGTTCATGGTTTCAAAAACATTTATTGAAAGATTGAAAGAGGGAGAGAAGATGATTTCAGTAAATCCTGAAGGTCTAAGTGAACGGGAAAATTATAAATTTTTGACTGGAAGTATTATTCCGAGACCCGTAGCCCTTGTTACCACACAATCTGAAACTGGAGTATTCAATATAGCGCCGTTTAGTTTTTTTAATATAGTCAGTTCTAATCCTCCAATGATTTCAGTATCCGTTCAAAGGAAAAAAGGAGTGTCAAAAGATACTGCACGAAATGCGATTGAAACCGGTGAATTTGTTGTTCACATCACTGATGAAGACAATGTTGTAGATGCAAATCAAACGGCAGCAGAACTCCCAGCTGAGGAAAGTGAATTAAGGCTAACTAATTTCACGACGACGGCGAGTGATAAGGTTGCGGTTCCTGGGTTGCGAGAAGCGAAGGTACGCCTWGAATGCAAACTTGAACGGGCTATACCATTAGCAGGTTCATCAGATAAACCAGGTTGTGATTTGTTGATAGGGAAAGTAGTGTGCTACCATATCAAGCAAGACATCTATCACAATGGTCGAATTGATCAGAATGGACTCAAACCGGTAGCCCGGTTAGCTGGTCATACGTATACTAAACTAGGCGAGTTATTTGATCTTGAACGTCCTTAAAAATCACATTTGGATAAAACAAATGGCGACATCTTTTTTAGATGTCGCCATTGCAGACTGTAGACAAACTCGATGAAAATCGAGTTTGTCTACAGTTTTTTTGARGGGTTGTAAAAATTCGAACGTTGATTGGAACGTAGGGCACTCGCTTTCCGCGGGCGGTCAGGGAGCCTCCTCGGCGCCTTTGCGCCTGTGGRGTCTCCCTTRGACACGCTTTTCCCGCAGGAGTCTCGCACCTTYCGTTCCACTCAACTTTGTTTTAACAATTAGAAAGAAATAAACACTTTTGCCTACAGTCTTTTTTGTTTTAATATAGGAGTATTAAAACTTGAGGGGATGACGATGCTTTCRAAACATAATTCTATTCAGCGAGATCAACTTGAAATGATTACTTTGGATCAAMTGGTGCCAGCGAACCATTTGGTTCGTAAAATYGAGGGGGCCATTGACTTCACTTTCATTTATGACTTGGTGAAAGAGATGTATTCAGAGATAGGCCGCCCAAGTATTGATCCAGTTATTTTAGTTAAATTGACATTCATTCARTATACCTTCGGTATTCGTTCRATGCGTAAAACGATTGAAGAAGTTGAAACGAATATGGCTTACCGTTGGTTTTTAGGTTACGGTTTCCATGATAAAGTACCTCACTTCTCAACGTTCGGGAAAAATTATGAGCGTCGCTTTAAAGA
>NZ_JBFUIB010000630.1:0-1878 GCF_056402095.1 Peribacillus sp. P4_C12 | reverse complement strand
AGAAGATTAGCTAGAACTTGTTGAAGAAACTGTACGGCTGAACCATTAAATCGTTGATTAAGCCCTTCGGGGCTCATAAGGACACCTGTAGATGCTTCGAGAYGGCTACACAATTGTGTRAGTGGYGTACTCRCRACCTGTTGACTAAGCCATACACATAAAGCAAWTAATTCTTGTGCTTGATATTTACTTGTACGTTGAACAAAACCAACTTCTTTAGCTAATTGTTGTAGAGAAGAYGGAGATAAGTAGTTTTGAAGTTCTTGAGAAAAGAGATTCATTTCGTCTGAAACAGAAAAACTCATAGAAAACKCCATCCTTCCTGTATATTTCTACAAAAAGAATAGCGTTTTTTTTCGTTATGATGATACAAATTCACCTTAGCTTGATGGCGATGGGGTTAGTTCAACAACATACAGTAAAAAAGATCGATCTTTTTTAAAAGAGAGATTCCGTTAAACGTATAAAGAGCCAGTTTTAGTGATTTTTTTCAAAAACATGCTCTGAGAAAAAGGGAATTAGTTATTGGACTTCCGTATTTTCTTGCTGCGCTCTTTTTACTAAGAAAAATTAGTAAATTACAAAAAATTGAAATAGAACAAGGATAGGACATCTTGTCCTACCCTTGTTCAGTGTCGTTTTCTTGTTTTTTTACATCGTTAGCTATAGCAACTATATGAGCAATTGGATCGATCGTATGTTTATAGTAGTTGTAGGCTTTAGGTGTAGTTTTCAAACTTAGTAATAAATCAAGGCTTAACTTTAACTGATCTATATTCCCTCCTTCTTTTACAAACAATTCTAACTTTTCAGCTATCAATTTTCCCACTTTATTATCTAAATCTTCAAGATTAAGTAATGATTTTATTTTTATCGTTTCTGGGGTGTTATCTTTACGAAAACATTGTCCAGGGATCTGTTCCCATAAGTTTTCCCACTCTTCCAACAATCCAATTTCATTTAAAAAGAATTTTTGTAAACCACATAGCCACGCAGTACAACTTGTATTTCTGTTTTGGCATCCTATACCGTCCTTTAAAAACTCACACCCTTTGCAACAGGAATTCCCACTTTTTATACAAACCTCACAAATATGATGGGACCCAACTGATTGAAGTACCTTCAATCCATGCTGGATAATATCCACTCTCTTTATTTCTATACTCAACTTACTCGCTCCATTCGTAATTGATTATTCCACTTAGAAATTAACCAATTTTTATAAAAGCTTTTCATACACTGTGGTAGGACCCCCTAGAGAGATTCYGTTAAACGTATAAAGAGCCAGGTAATTTTTTTCAAAAACATCCTCTGAGAAAAAAGGAATTTAATTATTTCTTCCCAAATTTTCTTACATAGCTCTTTTTACTAAGAAAATTACAAAAAACATAAATAGAATAACGGTAGGATATCTTATCCTACCGTTGTTCAGTGTCGTTTTCTTGTTTTTTTGCATCGTTAGCAGCTATATGGTGATCAACTGGGTCAATAGTATGTTTATACTGGTATGCTTTCGAAGTAGTGGTTAAACTTAATAATAAGATAATAAAGATAATGACTAAGCATACAATGAAAACAATCGCCATTATTATAGTTCCTCCTCCAATATTTATATAACTAAATGTACATGACCATACTATCTTCTGGATTTGAGTCAATATTTTGGACACTAAAAAGTTAAATCTTAAGCTGTATTCCTAATTCGATCTTCAATGGCTTGTGGGGTTTGATAGCCCAAGCTGCTGTGAATTCTTTTTCGGTTATACCAACCTTCAATAAATTGGAACATCGCTAATTTAGCTGTTTGGTAGTCTAGATATTGTACATGGTGGACTTCTTCCTTTTTTAATAGGGCATGAAAGGATTCAATACAGGCAT
>NZ_JBFUIB010000629.1:0-1878 GCF_056402095.1 Peribacillus sp. P4_C12 | reverse complement strand
TTTAGAGAAAGATGTAAAAATTGGTGCCCACCCTGGATTACAAGATTTAATAGGTTTTGGCCGACGCAATATTAATATTTCACCACAGGAAGCTTATGATATTGTTGTCTATCAAATTGGTGCGTTAAATGGCTTCTTGCAATCTGAAGGCGGGAATATGCAACATGTTAAACCACATGGTGCTTTGTACAATATGGCGGCAAAGAATAAAGAGTTGTCTCTTGCCATAGCTGAAGCTGTATACAAAATTAATCCTGAGCTCATTTTATTTGGCTTGTCGGGCAGTGAATTAATACGTGCTGGACAGACCATTGGATTACAAACGGCTAGTGAAGTGTTTGCGGATCGGACATATCAACAAGATGGTTCATTGACTTCTCGTATGAAAGCGCATGCAATGATAGAAAATGATGATGATGCTGTTGCACAAGTAATTCGAATGGTTAAAGAAGGAAAGGTTTTGTCACAGCAAGGAACTGATGTGACTTTAAAGGCAGATACAATTTGTATTCATGGGGATGGAGCACATGCTTTAACCTTTGCTCATCATGTAAAAAAATCCTTAGAAATATCTGAAATTACAGTTAAGTCTATTTCTAAATAAAATCACAAACATCTAGGAGGTAGATTCCATTGGAGCCAATCAAAAATACAACAACTGACCAGACAAAAAATCAATCTAAGCCAAAAACTAACCGGACATTATTGCTAGGTGCAGCATTTCTTATGGCAACATCAGCCATAGGACCAGGTTTTTTAATGCAGACAACTGTTTATACCCAAAGTCTTGCAGCAAGTTTTGGGTTTGTTATTCTTATTTCCGTAATTCTTGATATTTTTGCACAAACAAATGTATGGCGCATTATTGCTGTATCTGAAAAACGAGGACAAGAGATTGCAAACATGGTTCTTCCAGGACTAGGTTATGTTCTAGCGGCACTCATAGTTATGGGGGGGCTAGCATTTAATATAGGGAACATCGCAGGAGCTGGACTTGGTCTAAATGCGATGACTGGAATTTCCCCAACTGCTGGAGCGGCAATTAGTGCCGTCATTGCAATATTAATTTTTGTTGTAAAAGAAGCAGGTAAAGCGATGGACCGTTTTACACAAATTGCCGGCTTTTTTATGATATGTTTGATGATATATGTTGCATGGACAACTTCTCCTCCAGTTGGAGAAGCAGTAGTTAAGACATTTGCACCTGATAAGATTGATATTATCGCAATCGTTACATTAGTTGGAGGATCTGTGGGTGGCTATATTACATTTGCTGGCGGTCATCGTCTATTGGATGCAGGCGTGAAAGGTGTCGGAGCACTGCCAGAAGTCACAAAGAGTTCAGTAATGGGTATTTTAATAACTACAGTTATGCGAGTTGCATTATTTTTAGCAGTTCTCGGTGTTGTATCTAAAGGCTTGCAAATTGATTCAGGAAACCCTGCGGCATCCGTTTTTCAACTTGCTGCTGGAAATGTTGGTTATAAAATCTTTGGTGTTGTTATGTGGGCTGCAGCAATCACATCAGTAGTAGGTGCTGCATATACTTCCGTTTCGTTTATTAGAACATTCAGTGAAAAAATAAATAAAAAGGCTAACTGGATTATAATTGGCTTTATAGTACTTTCAACAATTTGCTTTTTGTTAATTGGTAAACCGGTAAAAGTACTACTTGTAGTGGGGGCAATTAATGGTCTGATTTTACCAATTGCACTTGGAACATTATTAATTGCTGCTTATAAGAAAAACATTGTGGGTGAATATAAACATCCTTTATGGTTGACGATATCAGGTGTATTTGTGGTAGTTGTTATGGCGTTAATGGGTGGCTATACTTTATTTACTCAGCTACCATTACTATTTAAATAACTATAGATT
>NZ_JBFUIB010000628.1:0-1880 GCF_056402095.1 Peribacillus sp. P4_C12 | reverse complement strand
TACCTATAGTGTATAAATTGATGCAATACGTGGTAGTCTGTATGAAAATAAAGGAAGTTAAGAGAGACTTACCTTTTCGAAGCAAGTTATTTCTTGTATAATTGTTTTTCTTAATAATGGTAATAGTCAGCTTTTCTCTGTAAAATATCCATGTTGAGGAATACTTTATGCGTAAGAATACATTTTATTATAAAGGGGATTGATAAAAATGATAGAAAATCCAAGCAGAGAAGAAATGGGTCAGATGTTAAAGAAATCGAAGCGCATTGCTGTTGTGGGATTATCAAATAACCCCGAGCGTACTTCTTATATGGTATCAAAAGCAATGCAGGATAGCGGATATGAAATCATCCCGGTAAATCCAGCTGTAACTGAAGTGCTGGGCGTTAAGGCCGTAAAAGCACTTAAAGATATTGAAGGACATGTTGATATCGTCAATGTTTTTCGCCGTTCTGAATTCCTCCCGGGGATTGCAAAAGAATTCGCAGAAATCGATGCTGATATTTTTTGGGCGCAGCTTGGGGTTGAAAATGAAGAAGCTTATGATTATCTAAAAGAAAAAGGTTATACTGTCATCATGGATCGATGTATAAAAGTTGAACACGCCCTTACGAAGTAATTTGGAAAGAGCGGATTTTCCGCTCTTTCTTAAAGGTATCGAAAGTTTCATCCGAAGAAATCCAATAATGCCTAGCTATGACTGGATTTGGAGAATGTGGGGGCATATCGATCATTTTAAAGAATAATTTAAGCGAAATAGTAAAAGTGTATTTGCCAAATGAAAAATTACCGCTACAATTAGAACGGTAGCTAAGATACGTTTACAAAACTAACAAGTTCTAACGGATGGTGCTAACGCTAATAAAAGGGACTAAAAAAATAGAACACTTGTTCTTTGTTCGTGAAAGTATTATACTTTTTGTATGATTATCAACGTATGAATTATTTTGTAAGAGCTAGAGAGTCATTTCATTGCAGTATGATTTGGCCCGGAAATTGTGTTTAGTAAGGAAAGGGGAATTTCTGTGGCAAAGAAAGTAAAAACAATCGAGTACAATGATGATGCAATTCAGGTACTGGAAGGACTTGAAGCGGTCAGAAAACGTCCCGGTATGTATATCGGCAGTACTGATGCACGTGGACTTCATCATTTAGTGTACGAGATTGTAGATAACTCCGTAGATGAGGCTTTGGCTGGATATGGAGACCAGATTAGTGTGAAAATACATAAAGATAACAGTATAAGTGTGACAGATAAAGGGCGTGGGATGCCCACTGGAATGCATAAATTGGGGAAACCAACACCTGAAGTCATTTTGACGATTCTTCATGCAGGCGGTAAATTTGGACAAGGCGGATATAAAACGAGCGGTGGCCTTCATGGTGTGGGTGCCTCTGTCGTTAACGCATTGTCTGAATGGCTTGTCGTGACGATTAAAAGGGATGGCTTTGTTTATGAACAACGGTTTTTCAAGGGAGGAAAACCGGAAACGACCCTAGAGAAAATTGGAAAGACCAACCAAGTTGGGACGAAAATCCATTTCAAGCCAGATCCGAAAATTTTTTCGGTTACGACTTTTAATTATGATATCCTCTCTGAACGTCTACGCGAATCAGCCTTTCTTTTAAAAGGCATGAAAATAGAATTGACGGATGAACGTAATGACCTGCATGAGACTTTTCATTATGAAAACGGAATTGAAGCTTTTGTAGCCTACTTAAATGAAGAAAAGGAAACCCTTCATAGTGTTATTAGCTTAGAAGGAGATCAGAATGGGATAGAAGTCGACCTGGCTTTTCAATTTAATGATGGGTATTCAGAAAATATTCTAAGCTTTGTAAATAATGTTCGTACAAAAGACGGCGGCACCCATGAGATT
>NZ_JBFUIB010000627.1:0-1880 GCF_056402095.1 Peribacillus sp. P4_C12 | reverse complement strand
CCATAATCTAATGTGACAAAATCGCCTTTTTCAATGATTTTATTCGTAGCCACTCCGTGCGGAAGAGCAGATCTTTTACCAGAAGCAACAATAATATCAAAGGAAGAAGAGGTGGCCCCTTGTTTCCTCATAAAGAATTCAAGCTCATTGGACACATCCAGCTCTGAAATACCCGGGCGCATAAAATCCAGAATATGTGTAAAGGCAGCATCAGCAATAGCAGCCGCTTCCTTTAATATCTTAATCTCTGATGAAGTCTTTATCAAGCGTAAATTCTCAATTACTCCCGACACCGGCAAAAGTTGTCCTTCAWTGACCTTTTCATATGCCTTATATGTCGCAAAAGTCAGATGATCTTGCTCAAAGCCGAGTATACTTATATTCATCTCTTTAGCCTGTTTACCGACTTCTTCAATAATTGTCCCCTTGTGTTGAATAATTTCAAAGTCTGCTGCCTGCTTGCCCGCTTGTTCTACGTATCTGAAATCAGTAATGAATTTAGCTTCTTTTTGGGAAATTAAAACAACACCGGCACTTCCAGTAAAATTGGTCATGAATCGGCGGTTATATGTACTGGTAATCAAAAAGCCATTAATGCCCACCTTTTCCATTGAGGCTCTTAAACGTTTCAGATTATTCATTTTATTTCTCCCCCTTTGCAATCTTTGTAATCGCCTGCAAAGCCAATTCATATCCGTGTATCCCCAAGCCGACAATCTGTCCCGCCGACACCGGTGCGGTAACTGATTCATGCCGAAAGCTTTCACGGGCATGGATGTTCGAAATATGTACTTCCACAACTGGAACATCAATTCCGGCAATTGCATCGCGAATCGCATAGCTATAATGAGTAAATGCTCCTGGATTAATAATAATCCCGTCTATCCCATGATCTTCTGACCAATGGAGCTTATCGATAATCGCTCCTTCATGGTTAGATTGAAAACAAGTGATTTCCACATTTAACCCTTGAGCCTGCTGTTGTAATTGAGTTTCCACATCCAAAAGCGTCGAAGACCCATAATGCGCAGGCTCACGTTTCCCTAAGCGATTTAAATTCGGACCGTTAATTAATAAGATTTTTGTCATTATCAAACACCTGCTCATAATTAAAAGAATGCTTTCCATGAACATTCTATCATAATTACAAATTGTCTTACTACTTTTTTACAACCCAGGCGTTCAGCTTTTCGACTGATTTTCAGCACCTTTATTAATATGACGAATATATTCCTGATGGTCGTAAGAAATAGAATATCCGACAAAAAGGCCGTATAAAATAAAAATACAGATACTGGTTATAATGGACTTTGACGACATTTCCGAAAAGGATGGCAAATCAGAGAACATCGGTTTTAAGACAAATATAAGCAAAGCCCAGCAAACGGCACCAAAAAAAACACCTGATAGAATACTTTTCATTTTTCTAAAAAGTCCATAGTATATTAAAGCAATCCCCACGGACAGAATTCCGAAGACGAGCATGGTCATCACCGTACCGAGCCAGCGATCAATCCATGTCATATTCGACCAAGAAGTAAGTATAAATTTGGGACTAAATTTCATAAAATTAAAATAATGTGCTATTATTCCGGCAAAACTGGCAAGGAGCCCTCCAACAAAACCGATAGCCAATACATTGTTGATTAACATGATTCTATTTTCCTGTTGATTTTGTCCTTTTTCATTAGAAGACATATCAAACACCTCCGCTACGTAGTATGCCCTTTGTTAAATAGAACTATTTTATTTTATCCGTAGTGAGGAGATTTACTAGAGGTTTTTGGATTTATTCTGTATGATAAAGACATAAATAATGTGCTTTTTTCAGAGGATTATGTCCATCCTCTGTTGAATTTTATATGTACACAGGATACTTC
>NZ_JBFUIB010000626.1:0-1884 GCF_056402095.1 Peribacillus sp. P4_C12 | reverse complement strand
CGTCAATGGTGCCTTTTTTTAGTGCGTCCTCTGCTGTTTCAGCATCAAGCCCGCCTACACCAACTATAACTCCATCCCAGTGGCGACGTACCAATTCATGCATGGTTATCCCTCTGGCAATCGGTTTGGTAAATTCCATTGTAGAAGGGTGAATCATTTTGACGCCTGTTTCTTTAAAAGCTTCAATAAACGTTTGAATCGCTGATTCAGGATCTTCCCACATGTAAGATGGCTGGTCAATTTTTAAAGCCGAGAAACGAATAAGGGTACGGTCTACTCCAACCGTATCAATGACTGCTGTTAGCACTTCCTTCATAAATGTCAGGCGTTGTTTTAAATCACCGCCGTACCGATCCGTCCTTTTATTGGAAGTGTCAGAGTTAAACTGGTCGATTAAGTAGCCGTGTGCACCATGAATTTCCACGCCGTCAAAGCCAGCTTCCATCGCATTTTTTGCAGCTTGCGCATATTGGTTGACTACTTCTGCAATATCTGTCTCTGTCATTTCCTCAGGAATATCAAAAGGTTTTCCGAATCTTGAAACCTTTCCTTCAGCAGCAAAAGGGGAAGGAGCCTGTGGTGGAAGTCCTCCTGCAATTTCGTGGTGGCTTGCACGGCCGACATGCCAGATTTGCGCAATAATGGTTCCGCCTTCAGCGTGTACAGCTTCGGTAACTTTTTTCCAACCATTAATTTGTTCTTGAGTGTAGAGCCCTGGAACGCCAGGATTACCCTTTGCTCTTGGTGAAATCACAACACCTTCTGTAATGATAAGTCCGATTCCATCTTGAGCTCGCTTTCGGTAATACTCTACGGTTAGGTCATTCACAACACCAGTTTTATCATCAGCAAACGACCGGGTCATAGGAGCCATTGCTGTTCTTGTTTTTAAGTCCCATGCACCAATTGTTACAGGTTCAAAAAGCTTAGTTTTTATTTGATTCATTTGAATTCCTCCTGTTAACCTCTTATTTATTGAGAAAGCTAACTTTTAGTAACCATTATGTGTAAGATTATATGAAAAGTGGTTAATTTTCAAATGATTCACTTCATCACTGGAGCCAATTGGTAAAATACAGTAATTAAAACCAATAAACAATCCATTCAGCTGTTACTAATTGGGATTTTAAAATTGGAGGGTGATGCTCCTAGCGCACATTATCCATTTCTTTGATTTGGACTGCCTCTTTTTTTAAACAAAAAAGCGACTCAAACGAGTCACTTTGTAAATTCGGTTATGACTTAGGCTAATCTTTAACACCCAAATTAATGGAAGTTTTGTACGGTCATTGTTTCGATTTTATATGTATAAACATTACTATTCCATATCGAATTCCGCTTGAATCTAGCCAAAAACACCCCTCTGAGTTATCTTCAAGACATAAGGAGTTTAACTCGTCACCATCGTATCGTCAAAACGTTTCTTTATAAAGCTTTCAGGCCCCTTAAATAATCGAGTTGAACAATAAAGTTTTTATGTCTAACTGTTTAGGCAAAAAAAAAGGTTTTTTTGATTCTCAACCCTGCTTGGTATTGAGTGATGCCAATATTCACTCTAAACCAGACAGCACGGCTACACTAACCGGGTCACTTGTTAAACGATCATGTAGTTATGCATCTGCCGCAGTAGTTTCTATAATCAGCAGCAAACAAAGGTAAATAAAAAATATTTTGGGATTTATGAAAAAGGGACGAAATGGAACATAGATATAAGGGAACACATCTAAAAAAATGTATTCCATTTATGCAACTATGATTAGGAGTGAATTATTATGAGCAATCTGGTAACTTTGACGATAGCTTCAGAAGCGTTTCTCTTGCTATCCTTCATCATGATTTTTTTATCAAGCAGGAATACGAAAAAAAATGTTCTAGTGGTCGTCC
>NZ_JBFUIB010000625.1:0-1888 GCF_056402095.1 Peribacillus sp. P4_C12 | reverse complement strand
GAACCACCTGCTTGTAACCACCCACAAAAACCAGCTGAACTACTCCCCACATCGTCATGTTTATCCATGGGTTGATTTACAGGAAAACGGCAAGCTGAAAAGTTTGTATTCCGGGAAAAGGATGGACCCTGTGCAGGTCATTGAGGAAGATATTCGTATCCTTGAAATCTTGACAAAAGACATTCAAACATCAAATGTTGAAAATATTATCGTTAATTGTGAACATGTCGTACCTCAATCATGGTTTAGTAAAAAAGAACCGATGAGGGGGGATTTGCATCACTTATTCGCCTGTGAACCAACTTGTAACAGTAGCCGAGGGAACTATCCATATCATGATTTCAAGGATTATGTGCCTGAGGTATCATCTAGAGGAATAAAAGAGGGGTGCGGAAAGACAGAGGAAGGAAAATTCGAGCCAGAATATGGTAAAGGTATTGTGGCCAGGGCAACTCTGTATTTTTTACTCCGATATGAGGGGATCATTGATAGCGCCAATGTTAACATGGAACTTTTGTTAGAATGGCATCAGCTTTTTCCAGTCAGTCTTTATGAAAAGCATAGAAACCAAKCTATATTTGAAGTGCAGGGTAACCGAAATCCATTTATTGATTTCCCAGAAATGGCGGAGGTATGGAAGTAGAGAAATAAATTTATTCATTTATTATTATCAAATTTGAAAGTCTGTCGTAAAAATAGATTAAAGAAATCAATTTTACAAATGGATATATTAGATAATAATGCATTTGTTTATTGAAAAAGAAAAGGATTGAAGCTGTAGTTTAGCTCCAATCCTTTTTTTGGGTATTACTAATAAGATTAGCCTTGAAGAAATTTCACACATACAGGGAAGGGAACTTGAACATCCTTTTGAAGTAATGTTAATTTTCCAGTACTTTCATTCCGAGAATATAGTGTCAAGTTTCCTGATTCTTCATTAGAAGCAACAAGGAATTTTCCGCTAGGATCTATTGCAAAGTCCCGTGGCCAGTGGCCTTCAGTTGATACCAGTTCAACTAATGTAAGATTACCGGTTGCATGATTAGTTTGGAAAACAGCAATACTATCATGTCCACGGTTTGCGGCATATACGAAATGCCCATCCGCTGAAATATGAATGGCACTGCCTTGATTTTTTTCACTAAAATCTTCTGGAACAGTCCGTACGGTTTGTAATTCAGAAAAGCGCCCGTTTAAGCTGTTGTAGCTTAACACAATAACTTCGGGTACTAGCTCTGCCATCACAAATGCAAATTTTCCATTAGGATGGAAGGTCAAATGCCGGGGGCCGCTGCCGGGAGCTACTGATAAACTATTTACTTCTTCCAAGACTCCATTATGTATTTTATAGGTGATGACTTTATCAATTCCGAGATCGACTACCGCTATGAACTTTTCATCCGGTGTGAATCCTGCAAAGTGTGTATGTGCTTTTTCCTGACGATCCTTATTCGGTCCTTTTCCTTCATGACGGATAGTGGATGATACAGGTAGAGGGGTCGCATCTTTCTGAAGTTGATAAGCTTCAATAATGCCGTCTCCGTAATTGGAAGTAACTAAAATGTGTTTCTCGCTATCAATACTGATATGGCAAGAAGACCCATTAGGTGTAAGTTGTTTGCCTAGGTAAGTAAGATCGCTTGAATCTTCATTGATGGAGTAGGCAGAAACACCGCCGCTTCCTGCTTCCTTTAAAATGGCATATAGATGCTTATTGTCTTCGCTAATTGTGATATATGTTGGATCGGTTAATTCTGCTGCAAGTACAGGTGTACTTATTTTTCCTTCAACTGTATCGAGAGTAAAACGATAAATGCCCTTGCTGTTTCCTTTTGTGTATGTTCCTATATATCCTATAATGGTTTGTGGAACATACACAAAAGGAAAC
>NZ_JBFUIB010000624.1:0-1889 GCF_056402095.1 Peribacillus sp. P4_C12 | reverse complement strand
CTGAAACAGTTCAACTCCGGCAGCAAAAGGATTCATAAACCTGTGTTTTTCAAGCGTCGGAAGACCATCATGAAGGGGTCCTCGCTTACTTCCTGAACCCGGGATAAAAGCAACAATAGGTATCCCATATTTCTTGAACATTTGATTTTGATTTTGAAAGAATTCTTCCTCGAGACCCGTTTCACGCCTTGGATAGAAGTTATGCCAGGCTATGAGACTCTCAGGTTTTATTCCGCTCCCAAGTACCGCCATTAGTTCATCTTCCTTTAACGTACTTGCGTTTAGTGAAAGAGAAAATACCTCAGATAAAGATCTTATCGTTTCATAGTCAAACCCATCATCCAAGCGAATTCCCTTTACCCCTAATGAAGATAAATCCTCAAAATTGCTAATTCCCAAATGATTAAGCGTGTTTATTGAGACATCTGCATGGATTTCCATTTCATATGACTCTACAAGCTTTAATAGTTCTACCATTCTTTGTACGTGATCACCTTTTTCTTCAGGAATATGAAGCGAGGTAAATGCTCGCTTCACACCTAGGTTTGCTGCATGAATGATTTGTGTTTCTGCATCTGGGTCTTGTAGATAAAAAGAGATTCCAATCACTTGAATTCAACTGCCATTTCATCTTTAAATCCAAATAAATACGTAAAAATAAATCCTGCTACATAGGAAAGGAATAACCCTGCCAAGAAAAGCACAATTTGGTTTGGATGAACTAAAAAGGTAAGTGGTAATCCAGATACACCGATTGCAGTAGTCGCAATTCCGAAGTGCGCTTGAAATGCTCCTCCTACCCCTGCCCCTAAACATGCCGTTAAGAAAGGACGGCCGAGTGGTAATGTCACACCAAATATAAGAGGTTCGCCGATACCAAGCATTCCTGATGGAAGACCTCCGCCTATCGCTCGCTTTAAGCTTGCTTTCTTGGTTTTGAAATAGATGGCAAATGCCGCTCCTACTTGACCGGCTCCACCCATTGCCAAAATGGGAAGCAGAGGATCGTCTCCAATCGCGTTGATCAATTCAAGATGAACAGGTGTTAGACCTTGATGCAAACCAGTTATGACCAGCGGTAGGAATGTAGCTCCAAGCACAAATCCAGCTACTACTCCACCTATATCTAATACATTTAATAATCCGGTCGTAATCGTATCCGATAAAAACCCTCCTACCGGCATAAAAACAATGTAAGTGACAATCCCTGTAATAAGTAAAGCGATGGTTGGAGTCAAAATTATATCCAGTGATTGAGGAATGAATTTCCTTACCCGCTTTTCCACAAATGCTATAAAAATCGCGGCAAAAAGGACTCCAATTAATCCTCCACGTCCTGGGAGCAAATTTTCACCAAACAATGAAATGTCGCCGACTGCCGGATTGATAACCAAGATACCAGCCAATGCACCAAGTGCAGGTGATCCCCCGTATTCCTTTGCTGCATTCGTCCCAACTAAAATCCCAAGGTAAGCAAATAATCCAGATCCGATAACAGTTAATATAATGGCTAATTGTGAATCTCCCGCAAGCCAGCCCGCTTGAACGACCGCTTTTGTAATTCCTGTAATCAGGCCTGAAGCTACTAATGCAGGAATTAACGGGATAAAGATACTCGCAATTCTACGTAAAAATAGTTTAAAAGGTTTTGCATTTTTCCTATCAATCTCTGATTTGTTCTTGGAAGCTGTTTCTTTTAAATTAAAATTTCCAGAAGATGCGAGAAGCTTTTCAAATTCTGCATAAACCTTGTTCACTACTCCTGGACCTAGAACGATTTGAATCGTTTCCTCTTCAATGACACCAAGAACGCCTTCGGTTTTTTTTATTTCATCCATATTTACTTTTGAACGATCGATTGGTGATACCCTCAGCCTGGTCATACAATG
>NZ_JBFUIB010000623.1:0-1890 GCF_056402095.1 Peribacillus sp. P4_C12 | reverse complement strand
CTTATATTTCTGATACGAGTTGATAGGATAGGACTCTTATTTTTCTCTTGGGATTCCAATTTTTCAATATCAGTAATGATTCGTTTTTTTAGCTCTTGTTTTTGTTTTGTTTTCCACATTAGATCGGAATTTAATTTCTTTAAGGAACTATCAAAATCAGTATCTTCATATTGCTTTTTCATCCAAATACCCCTCCTTTATTAATTGTTTTTTCAATGCTGGAATAGCTCTAAAAAGAGTAGATTTAACTTTACTCTCAGACCAGCTCAATATCTTTGCCGTATCCTCAATAGAAAAACCTTTGATTTTTCTTAAAACGATCACCTTTCGATATGTATCTTTGATTTCCCCTAACGCTTTATATAGTTCAAATGACTCCTCTTTTATTTGAATCATTTCTTCAGGCAATGAGTTATTGTCCTTTTGCAAAAGAAATACTTCTTTAAAGAACCTGATGGGTTTGCGTTTTCTTAAAAAATCAACCGTTAAATTATGAGCGATACTGAATAGCCATGTTTTTTCACTGGAATGCTGATTAAATGAATTATGATATAAATACGCTTTTACAAAGGTATCATGGGTCAAATCCTCTGCTTGTTGATAATCCTTAACCATCAATAAAATAAAACTTAAAATGGATTTACTATGTTGGTCATACCAATCTGCAATTTCTTCTTTTCTGTACTTCGACAAGTTACTAACCCTCCTTTTCTTGAATGTTCAATACTTAGACGTATTAACTAAATAAAAGTTGTGTTTTTACATTAAAAAAATCTCTAAAAGTTTAGATTAGAGATTTTTTCGTTCTTTTATAGAACTGACGTTTATATCAGTTGTCTTAGAAATAAGGTGAAAATCATGCTCCAAGCTCATGTTTTCCTCCTTAAAATAAGTCCCTCATTAGATCTAATATTAGTATTCCTTATGGAACTATCCTGCCCCATTAGTGCCATAAGAAAAAAGAGGTGCCAGAGCAACTCCCTTATTTCACCTGTTAGGTTAAGAACTACGCTTTTTTATTTTTTATCTCTTCCAACAGAGAGATAACCTTTTCATTCTGTTTAATTATTGTTTGATTTTGATTTCTCATTTTTGTGAAGTCAAATAAAAATATTAATAAGATTGCTACTATAAGGAAAGCCATAATTCACCTCTACACTCTACTTTTCTCTAAATTATACCAGTTCTTATGCAACTAAMCTGCCCYGTTAGKTCATTAAAAAAAGGTTGCCGCAGCAACCCTTTGTTAAACTAGTCGAGTAGAAAGGAACCTCTCTACCTTACGGTAGATTGTGTTCCTCCCCCTCACAGAACCGTGCTTGCGCTATTAACGCACACAGCTCCTCCTAGTTACCATTCACAAAACCTTGCTAATCTCTTAGGATCAGATTTTTGCTAATTCTGCTATCCTTACTAGTTTTGTCTCCATTTATTATTCCTACCTCTGTGTGTAGTAAATGTGTCCCTAGCAAGGGTGATAACTGGTAGCTAGCCTTTCCTCCATCGGCATTACCCAATTTCATTGGTACTACGCTGCTATCCGACTCCCTACAATCGGCATTTGGTTTCCTTGCTTGTTATCGCTTGTACACCATACTCTTCTAAAAACGGAAAAGACCGGTAGGGTCTCCCGAGTTGCCGCATCATATCAATGTATAACGTGCCAAGGTCTCTGACTCCAGAGAGGTTTTACCCTTCTTGCCTTTAAGGAAAGGTAAAATGTAGCTTTCTGCTGTGCGTAAGGCATCAGCCCTCTCGATTTACTAACATTATGGAGCTCTATCCCTTCAACCATTTGGCTTTCGGCCCGCTATCTAGCTGTCTACGCTTAAAGACTAAAGTTACCTTTAGCCCTCCAAGACTCGCTACGAGCGAATGGCTAGTTCTTAC
>NZ_JBFUIB010000622.1:0-1894 GCF_056402095.1 Peribacillus sp. P4_C12 | reverse complement strand
ATATATTATCGACAAGGGAAAAAACACTGGCGTATACGGACTAACCTAAGGCTTGAGCAATTTGAATCCAATAATGAAGCAGAGTATGCTGCCTTTTATGAAGCAGTGAGGCAGATGGAGGAACTTGGAGTCCACCACCAAAGCTGTTTATTTAAAGGTGATTCTCTTGTTGTATTAAACCAACTTTCTGGAGAATGGCCCTGTATGGAGGAAAACTTAAATAAATGGCTGGACCGTATAGAAGCGAAGTTAGAAAAATTAAAGATTATCCCGGTCTATAAGCCAATTTCACGGAAAGAGAACCAGGAAGCCGATCGTCTGGCAACACTTGCTCTTCAGGGAGAAGTCATATTTAGCAAATCGGAAATTGCTGAGTTAAAGGAGTCGTAACAAAAATGAACAGGAAAAAAATATATGAAGAAGTAGAAGATGTAATTTCCTTATTTTGCCATGAATGTTTTTTACAAAAACATTTTCGAAAAGAATATGGTCGTTCATATGCTCACCAATTCTGCATTTCTCAGTGTACTGTTGGTGAGAAATTAAAACAGCTCGGCAATGAACTTAACGACCGTTCTTAGGCAAAGAAAATAGCTTTCATTTTCACACAAAACCAATGAATAATATGGTATTGTAGGTAAAAAATAGAGAAAAGTGTGAGAGAAATGAAATATAGCAAAGGGAAGCTAAATAATGAGATTTCCCCTCTTACAATTCCTGAAATTGATTTCATAATGGAAGAAATGAATAAAGGGAAAGAAAGCGAATCAGTTAAACGACATGTACAACCCAGCGTAAGTATTCATGAAAAAATTAACGGCGCTTCTGAGCAAATTAAAAATTTATTTGAAGACATCCGTAAAGAAGAAAATATTCAGCTTGAAACTGTTGAAGGAATTAAAGCTGAAATTGTACCTATCATCGAGGAGGCTGCAAAGAACCCTGATATTTATTACCTGTTCAAAGAGATGCAGGCAAAAAATGAATATACGTATAAGCATAATATTGGTGTAGGAATCATTGCCACTTATTTGGGAACAAAGCTTGGTTTATCGAAGGAAAGTCTTTCAGATCTGACATTGGCAGCTATTCTGCATGACGTAGGTAAAACGGGGATTCCTGAGAGATTATTAGAGAAACCGGGGAAACTGACTGAGACAGAGTATGAGGAAATAAAACGCCATACAATTTATGGATACGAACTCCTTAAATGTATCCCTGGGCTTGCTTTAACGGCTCTTCAGCACCATGAAAGGGAAGATGGGCAAGGTTATCCCCATAAATTGAAAGGAAGTAATATTTACTATCTTTCGAAGATCGTTGCAATAGCTGATGTATTTCATGCTATGTCATCAGATCGTGTTTATCATCAGGCAATGCCATTTTATAAGGTGATTGAGCAAATGAACCGCGATGTTTTTGGGAAATTTAATCCGAAAATGTTGCTAGTATTCATTAACCAATTAATGGGTACCTTAGTTGGGAAAGAAGTCATGCTTACTAATCAACAAATCGGAACAATTATCATGATAAATCCTTACGAGCCTCTTAAAGTTTTAATGAAAACTAAATCAGGTATCATAGATTTAAGGTTAGAAAAAGAATTGCAGATTGAACGGATTATAGGTAAATGAGGAAAGAGCCCGATTATTATAAATCGGGCTCTTTCTCACTATGCTTTACCGAATCGAAATAGGCTTTGAGCATTGCTTTATTTTCGCTGAAGTCAGCAATAGTATATTGGTCAAGGACCTTTAGAAAAGCATCTAAGGCATTATTAAGTACGAATTTTAATGAACAAACGGGAGAAATCACACAGTTATCGTGATCTTTAAAACATTCCACTAAATAAAAATCCTCTTCAGTTTTCCGAACTAATTCCCCTACATTTATT
>NZ_JBFUIB010000621.1:0-1896 GCF_056402095.1 Peribacillus sp. P4_C12 | reverse complement strand
GGTCTAATTCATGATTTCCAGGTGTCCCAACATCAAAGTGCAGGAGGTTTATAAATTCAATCGTGGGTTCGTCTTGAAATTGAGAAGAGATTGGAGGACTTCCTCCTACCATATCACCAGCATGAACAAGTAGTGTATTTGGGTTTTCTTGTATATATTTTTTTAAATAGGCAGCCAGGTATTCAGCACCCCCTGCCATGGTTCCTGAAACCCTTTGATACTTGTTTAGTTGGCCGTGAAAATCATTAACGCCTAACAATTGTACTTGAATGTAGCGGTTCGATGTGGAATGATTCATTGTGGAATGATTGGGTGAGAATGCTGTGATTTCATAAATTACGAAAATGATAAATACCAAGATGAGCAAAGAAGATATGACCTGAAATTTTGACAACTTCCGATCCCTCCCTCTAGATGTGAATTTAGGATAACTCTGGGATTTTAAATCCGTATTAAAGGATCGTAATTTTTTGTTATATTTAATATAATAATTGTTAAATTAACCCAGTACATGCATATCTTTTTAAAATACTCATATGGCTTAACATTTAGAAATATGTTAAGGATTTTGACTAGCCGAATTGGAAATAAAATACAATTCCATTCAAAAAAACTCCAATATTTTTCCATTAACCCGATAGTGAAAAAAACGTTGCTGCTAATTCAGAAACGCACCCGTTAGCCATCTATAAAGCGCAAAAACCGGCAGTTTTTCCTTTTTACTTTCTGTACCCCTTAAAGCGTTTTTTATGGAGATACATTTTATAAATCAATTTATAATTCCTTCTTTACAACGAAAAAGCACTCATTGTTATTGTATGAGTGCTTTTTCGTTGTAGAATATTCATTCAATTATTAAAACAAGTTTACCATTACCTATACCTTTTGATTTTAAATCTACAACAGTCTGTATTGTTCAACATACTAAGACCAATTGTAGAACAAAGAGTAAACAGCACTCGTGAATCAACCTGCCCCTTTAGTTCCATTAGAAAAAGGAGCTGCCGATCAGCACCTGTTAGTTTAACAACATAGTTATTCTTCTCTATCAATTAATTTTTGGTCATGCACCTGTTAATTTAAAACCTAATTTTCTTCTTAGGTAGTTTATTTGGTGTTTTATTAGCATTGCAACTTTTTTATCTTTGTTGAACCTTACATTGTTAAGCCAATATACGAAAGCCTCTCCATTAAAACAGACTCCAAAAATCTTTTCGCCTTCCTCATCTTCTCCTGCGACTTCCCAGTATGAATGCTTGTTTTCTCTGTCATATAGCCATTTATCAAATTCTCTCTGCAATTGATGTATATTTCTCTACTTTTGCAAGGCAACTTATATATTCAGTATCCTCTTCGTACATAAATTCGACTTTCACAATCATATATTTTTTCCTCTCTTGCTTTTTAAATTTTACTAAATTGCCCCGTTTGAGTCGAAATCTTCACAATCTCATATTATCTTAATATAAATCTCCTGATATCTTTAAGAAAATCGATCATCCAAATTATTTAGACCCGTTAGTTCTATAAAAAAAGCGAACCTTATTCAAGGATCGCGCCCAATTGTGGAATACAATCTGATAGAGTTCAAGAATCATACTAATTTCATCTTGCTTTACTTTTTATGACCAATAAATTATGGTTGCTAAAACCCTCATCCCAACTTCAACGTTCATGCTCCAAAATAAATTGTATCATCATGTAACTTTTTAAGCTTGGAATTGTTTTTCCTGCATATCTTTTTGAACGTTTATTCTTCTCACGATAAAGATGAGGACAATTGCACCCAATAAGCAGGTTGCCCCTCCCGCTCCTATCAAGACGAAAGAAACTCCAAGCCATTTGGCAAGAAGGGATCCCACAGCAGGTGCAATAAGCATAGAAAAGGTTTGTAAT
>NZ_JBFUIB010000620.1:0-1897 GCF_056402095.1 Peribacillus sp. P4_C12 | reverse complement strand
TAGTTGAACAGCTGCTTGTATAAATGCTGTCAATATAAAAATCGTCATGCCTGTTGCTTTTGACATATTGAAGAAGTAAACCAAAAGAGCTACAAACGTCAAAATCAATGAAAATACAAAACCCCATACTTGTTTAGCCGGGAATAATTCCTTCATGTTTATGTCATTCCTTTCATGTAGATAAAGGTGAAGATGAAGATCCAAACGATATCTAAGAAATGCCAGTAAAGAGAGAAAATGAAGGATTTATTGGCTGTTTCAGGTGTCAACCCGCGTTTTTTCACTTGAAGGATAATAAAGAACCCCCAGAAAAGTCCTAATGTAACATGTGCTCCATGTGTCCCTAATGTTGTAAAGAGCATCGAAGTAAATGCACTAGTTTGCAGTGTAGCTCCTTCGTGATAATAGGTAATGAACTCAGTAATTTCAAATCCTAAGAATCCTAATCCAAGAAGGAGAGTGATTACGAAGAATGTCAACATGGCTTTCTTGTTGCCAAGTCGCATGGCATGAATTCCAAGCCCGATGACAAAACTGCTTGTTAAGAGCAAGAATGTTTCAGCAAGTACTGGAGTGATTTCAAAAATTTCTGCTCCAGTAGGACCGTTACCCGTACGATCAACTAATGTAAAATATGATGCAAAGAGTGTTGCAAAAAGCATAATTTCGGCACCAAGAAAAATCCAGAAGCCTAAAATATTTAGACGATTTTGTTCCGTACTATATTCAAGAGGTTGCGAGTGATCTATTTCCATTTATTAACACCCCCAAATTTTGCTTCTGTCTCTTTAATTTCTTCTACAGAAATGTAATGCCCATGATCTATTTCGAATGAACGATGAGCCATGCAAACAAAGATACCGATTAACCCAATAATCGCAAGAAACCATATGCTGAATACTAACGCAAATCCAAAGACAAAGAAGATACAGGACATGATAAACGGTACGCCGCTGTTATTGGGCATATGAATTTTTTCATAGTCACCCTTGAATAATTCATGACCTTTATATTTAGCATCCCAAAACGTTTCCCTTGAGTTCACTTGTGGAATAATAGCAAAGTTATATTCTGGTACTGGATTATGAGTAGCCCATTCAAGGGAACGTGCATCCCACGGATCATCACTAACATCTCTTGGAGCATGGCGAATGCTATAGTAAATCGTATATACGATTAATACAAAGCTGATTGCCATTAGAGTCGCCCCGATAAACGAAATCATATTCAATGGTCCAAATCCAGTCGATTCAGAGTATGTGTATATACGACGTGCTTGACCATCTAAACCAGTGATATACATAGGGAAGAATGCTAAGCAAAAACCAATGGTTAGAAACCAGAACGCCCATTTCCCAATCCTTTCATTCAACATGAAACCAAACATTTTCGGCCAGTAGTAAGTTCCGGCACCAAGCACAGCAAATACTACACCCGGAATGATGACATTGTGGAAGTGAGCTACTAAAAACATTGTATTATGGTATTGATAATCCGCYGCTGACATCGCAAGCATAACCCCGGTAACTCCACCGATTGTGAAAAGAGGTATGAAACCTATTGAATAAAGCATAGGTACGGTAAATCTGATTCTACCTTTCCACATCGTGAACAACCAGTTAAAGATCTTGATTCCAGTCGGAATAGCAATTACCATCGTTGTAATCGAGAAAATACTATTAACATATGCTGCTTGCCCCATTGTAAAGAAATGGTGCGTCCAAACGAAGAATGAATATATAGAGATAAATACCATTGAAGCAACCATTGATCGATAGCCATATAGGTTACGTCGTGAAAAGGTTGGGATAATCTCACTAAAAAGACCAAATGCAGGCAAGATTAAGATATATACTTCAGGATGTCCCCAAACCCAGAACAGGTTAGCCCAAAGCAT
>NZ_JBFUIB010000619.1:0-1898 GCF_056402095.1 Peribacillus sp. P4_C12 | reverse complement strand
CAAGGGTCATAGCCTTATTAATTTCTTGTTTTGCAGCCTACTATTTCTTAGGATACCGACAAGGGATGGACAAATCGTTAATTAAAAAACTAACAGAAGAATGTTTATTGCCATTAGCTTCCATAATACTTATTATCGGTGCAGGTGGCGGATTCAAACAAATTTTAATTGATAGTGGAGTAGGGACTGCAATTGCTTCCATGTCTGAAGTAATATCATTATCACCAATTGTCTTAGCGTTCTTGGTGGCGGGATTAATTCGGATTGCCACTGGATCTGCAACAGTCGCTTTGACAACTGCAGCCGGAATTGTTTCTCCAGTTGTTGCCAATATGACGGGTGTTAACTTAGAATTACTTGTTATTGCCACAGGGGCTGGATCACTTATGTTTTCTCATGTTAATGACGCAGGTTTCTGGTTAGTAAAAGAATATCTTGGATTAACCGTAAAAGAAACGTTCAAAACATGGACAGTAATGGAAACCATTCTTTCTTTTGTAGCATTTGGTCTGGTTTTAATATTAGATATATTTATTTAAAGCCTATTAAAACTTAACCTCCGTGAAACGTCTAGTACAAGGACATATCACGGAGGTTTTTTGATGAAAATTTCGGATCTTTTATTGCTACTTTGCGAATTCGATTCATCCATGTTATAAGCTAAGGGCATTATAAATAACTGAAAACGTTTCTCGACTGGAAGTCTTAGCATTAGAAGTGGAAGTTACCTTTAGTTCAATTATTGATTTAGTGGAAAGGTTCATACAGAGTTAGTTTGTTTTGCCCCCCGAAAGTATAAATCCTGACAGAGACTTCTATATTGAAAAATTGACAACTTACCGCTCACATATTCATGCTGAATATAATCTAATAATTCATTTGCATGGCTAGGTTTTTGAMGTTTTTCCTGAATATAATGGAGTATTAAAACTTCAATTGTCACACACTCACCTTACATTTCTTGATTAGTATTTTTTCATTAACAATATAACATGGGTAATTAAGGAATTATCATTTTTTGAATATTTTAACTATCGACATTTTTATACAAAAATATTCCCCATAAAATTATGGATTAAGAAGATATAGAGTWACTCTAAGTAGGGTAAGCAGTCTTTATTAAAAGATGATGATTTCGATTACTTTTTTCTTTTTGGAAGTGAAGTAGAGAAAGCAAACGGCTTATATTAACGAATTTTTTTTCCTTTACTTGGGCCATATTAACATCATCCAACAGCAGCCTGGCAAGCGGTTTAGATGCAATGTCGGTTCAAACTCTGAGATTGTACTTTGAAGAGAAGTGCAAAAATTTGATTTGCTTTTCTAAAGCGTACTATCAACCTAACAATGAAAGCTGCCAAGGTACAAGAGTATGAAAACTCAAAGTACTAGGGCAGCTTCATGAAATAACAGAATAGGGATATTGGCGCAATTGCACATATTCCTGCTCAAGATAATAATATCCTTGATATATCAGGGTTTAGAAAATCTATGAAAGAGGTCGGAGACTAGGAGCCTCCGACCTCTTTTTATACTTGAATTTTTTGTGCAGACAAGGGTGTTAAATGAAGTTCAGCTGCTTCCTTCTTGATTGAGAATATATAAGCACCTAAACCTAAAATAGCTGCAAAAATCAGCATCGCAATTGATGTACTGAAGTCCCCGCCTGATAAGTCACGAAGCCAACCCATGATATAGCTTGAAAAGCCACCCATAATATTTGTAAATCCTAGCAGACCAGCTGCCCGGCCTGCTGTTTCGGGTGTTGAGTATTTTACCATGAGCATATTACTTAGATGGAACACACCGCCTTGGCATCCCATTGCCAGTCCCATACAAATCCCCGCTATAATTGGATTTGGGATGAAAACTGCTACTGTCAAAAAGACAGCAGTCAT
>NZ_JBFUIB010000618.1:0-1898 GCF_056402095.1 Peribacillus sp. P4_C12 | reverse complement strand
ACCTTGCATATATTCCTCCATAAAATTATGGAATTCGTTCCCTATCAACAATGAAATTATACTTATTGTTGAAATTAAAGAAATAAATAAGAGGTTTTTTCGAATTTTTTTGTTTTGTCTTAAATATTGTGCTAATGCCTCTGTGCCTGATATCCAAAAATCAAACATTATCTAGTTACTCCCTTCAGATGCTACTTAATTAGGTTTAATAGTATAATAGACTAAATCATTACAGATGAAAAGAATACTTGGAAATTCAAAAATATTCATGATTCGTTCTAGTTTAGCGGAAGCTTAGAGAGTCTGTGTTATTAGTTTAGTGAGTCTAAAAAGTACAAACGCACTTACACGTTCAGAATCGCTTCACTATTCTCATTCACTCACGCATTAGGTAAATATCCGACAAAACATCCCCTATTAATAATACTCGTCTTTTATCTAGTCTGCTTACAGAATCAAATATACCGTGTCCAGCGTACAGTAGAAATCTTGCATTAGGAAAACTTTTAAAGGGAACAGACTTGGTAGCCAACTATTAAAGTCCAAGTAAAAAAATGAGAAGTCCTTAAAGGACTCCTTGTTTTCTAGTTTCTAATAGACTTTCTCTCAATGGCATAAAAATATTCTCATAGTGATACCTAACCTGAGTAGACGATAGCTGATGTTTACTCGCAACTAGCATTTTCTGATTTAAAGGGTTATTACTGTCAACATGCAATATTCTTTGATGATTTTCTGGGTCTAAAGCGATAATTCCCATATCAAAAATCTTATGATGGTTAGGACATAATACAATCATATTTGATTTGTCATCAATTCCATGATGCAATTTATTAAAAGGCTGAATATGGTGAACTTCAGAATAAGAAATTCCATCAATAAATGTAATTTGTTCATTACATATTTGACAAGAGTTACCGTATATTTCTTTTAACTTTTTAACCTTGACCCTGTCTCTTAACAATCTATCAATGATATTAATTCTGGACTCTACCTTTTTTTTTTCAACTTCCTCATCATTAAAAACTTCTTCCGATTGAACCATCTCTAAAGAGAGTACGGAGAAGATTGGCTCTTTATCTCTGCTGGTTGTCATACAGTATTCCTCAAATGCTTGCTTAACAAAAGGAAGGAATCCGTACAATTCTATGATGTCCTGCAATGCAGAGCCCTTACTGTTGTATAAAGAATGTAAAACCATATTAGCCCTTAAATCCGTTATTAAAGGAGTAGGTACTCCTTCTTTTAAGGAAATATACTTTAACATGTATGATACTAAATCATGTGGAATGTAAACTCTTGATGCAATTTTAGAATCAAAACTTAACTCATTGGTTTTCCATGTATTGGCTATGAAGTGGGATTTTTGCCATGCCTTTTTTGTTGGGAAGGACATTCTTATCTTATGATATTCCTTAATATACTCAGCATTTTTCCCTCGCATTAAAATAAATGGAACAGTCGATTGACTAGAAAAATTCCTAACCTTAACGTAATCCCCTTCAATAATAACATCATCCATTTTCATGGCTTTTTCATGTTCTCCATTTGTAGGAAACATTTCCCCACTATCGTAACCTGCTGACAATGCTAATGATAAAGATGCCTTAACTGGATGCTGCTCCATCATTGTTTAGATGTTCATAATACCTATCGTCGAATAAACAATTAAAATCAAATTCCTTTGGAAAATAAACTGGTCTTCTTTTTTCTTTATTTGTCCATGACACCAATTCTTTAGTATCAATGGGAAACACGGGAACATTTCTTTTAGATACATTTAGAATTTCAACATAGTAATAATGATAAAAATTATTTAACGCATCATACTTTCCCTTCGGTTTAAGTTCTTCATCTTCGAATGAACTTGCGTAATAGACTTTCACCGAGTGCTGTTT
>NZ_JBFUIB010000617.1:0-1899 GCF_056402095.1 Peribacillus sp. P4_C12 | reverse complement strand
CTCATGACTTGTGATTGCTTTGGCAATATCCCTTGTGTTGCCAATCTGTACCGAAGGGAAGATATTAGGAAATAGGTTTTTCATTCTTGCAAGTATATGTGGTAATACATACTCTCCAAAGGTATAGCTGGCACCAATTTTTAATGGTCCTGTTGGCTCGTTATTTAATTCATTCACTAACATTGACATTCGTTTATATAAACCTGTTATTTCTTTAGCATGTAAATAGACTATTTCTCCTGCTTTAGTTAGCTGGACAGATTTGTTTGTTCGCAGAAGTAGTTTTGCACCTACATGTTTTTCCAATTGTTGAATTTGCTGGCTGACTGCAGGCTGAGTCATATGAAGCACTTCCGCTGCTCTGGAAAAGTTTCTTTTATCAGCCACAGATATAAATACAGATAATAGTTGATCCATATGTTCTCCTTCTTACTATCGCATTTACTTWTTATAACTATAATAATCATTTATTTTCCTTATTGTAAATCATTAGGTACGATAAATTATAAATAATCCAAATAAGGGGTTGAAAAACATTGGAACAAAAAGCGTTAATAACTCCCAGTCCAAATAAGCAAAAAAAAGCGGCAAAAAAGCTAAATGTTTCTTTGATTTATGGAATTGGTTTTACATTGATCATAGCCGTGTTAGGTTTTATTTTGGCAGCGTTGCCAGGTCTAAATCATATTGGACCTCTTGCGTGTGCCATTTTACTAGCTGTGGTTTATAGACAGGTTTTTGGATATCCAAAAAAATTACGTACTGGTATTCAATTTTCATCAAAAAAACTATTGAGATTTGCCATCATACTTTATGGATTAAAGCTTAACATGATTGTGATATTTCATCAGGGTTTCCCTCTATTGCTAAGAGGGACAATAACGATCATTTTTTCAATTGTTGTTCTTATGATCATTGCAAAATGGCTAAAGGCAGATTTTAATCTTTCTTTATTATTAAGTGTCGGCACAGGCATTTGTGGTGCAGCTGCCATCGCAGCCGTATCGCCAATTATAAAAGCAAAAGATGAAGATACGGCTATGGGAGTAGGCATCATCGCATTAGTCGGCACAGTGTTTTCAATAATCTATACGTTAATATATCCTTTTTTATCAATTGGTCCTATGAACTACGGAAATTGGGTTGGAATCAGCCTACACGAGATAGGCCATGTTGCTTTAGCTGCTGCCCCGGCAGGCCAGGATGCTCTTGCTCACGCATTACTTGCCAAACTTACACGAGTATTCCTATTAGTTCCGGTTTGCTTTATTCTCATGCTTTGGATGAAAAAGAAAGGAAAAATAGAAGGGGAGGCAAGATTCGAGTTTCCATGGTTTTTAATTGGCTTTATCGTTATGAGTTTTGTAGGAAGCTATATCATTGGTAATAAGGTATTGGTATCACAAAAAGTGATGTCTGATATTGCAGACTTCACATCATTAATGTTAACAATGTCAATGACCGGATTAGGATTAAATATTAGCTTGAAAGAATTACGTACCAAAGCAATACGTCCACTTATTGCCATTATTATTACATCATTTCTTTTATCATCGCTAACGTATATTAGTCTTTAACAAAGAATAAAAAGGAGAATTTTTACCCACTGCAATACATATATGACCATCATGAATATGTTCAAACCGAATATTTTTTTCTTTTTTTAACTCATTATAGATGTATAGATCATAGCAAAATCGTAATTTTCCTTGTTGAAATTCTGAATAATATCTGTAGGATTTTGCTAACTAATTCTAAATCAAACCATATGGAGGTATAGGGGTTACCGGTTAATTGTATTTCAAGGAGGAGATAAACGATAGATCCAGTCATTGGTCTGGATGTAGCAAAAGGTGAAAGTCAGGTTCAATCAGCAAAAGGTGAAAGTCAGGTTCAATC
>NZ_JBFUIB010000616.1:0-1900 GCF_056402095.1 Peribacillus sp. P4_C12 | reverse complement strand
CTCCATGAATTTAGCCGCATACTTAATTGCTTGATCGGTATAACCAGATGGGCTTGGTATTGATACTAACTCTTTTATGTAAGTAACGATCTCCTTTTCTTTGATAACACTCATGCCTATCTCTCCTTTCCTCTTTGTATATTATATCTTTTTGTGCCAACTTTTAACATACAAAGGACCGCCCAGAGACGGTCCTTTGATTAATTTAACTCATTTGGGCCAGAACAGGCAAGATTGCCATAACCAATGTAGCAATACCATATATCGTAAAATTTTCCATATTAATTTTCCTTTTCCACTTATCACGCCATACTTTATATCTGCTCATATCTTCGTTACTCATGAAAAATCCTCCTCATGACGAAAGTTCAATTTACCTTATCTGTCTTTGCTTGTTGGACATTTCCTTCATATATATTCCAAGATGGCAATTCTCTTTTCGTCTGGATAGGCTACAATGTCAGCAATGATTTCCTCTTCAAGAGGTTTCAGTAATCGACCAACCGATTCAGTAAACAATAATTCAACTCTCTCTTTGTCACATTAGGATTTCTCACTTCCATCAATATCACCCTTCCAATTACTTACTATTATGTATATAACCTTAATCCACATCCTGAAACGCAAAAAATCGGCCGCCTATACAGACAGCCGATTGGATTCATTATTTTGCTTCTTCAGTGACACCAACATTGAACCATTTATATTGGCGCTCCGCAAGGTAATCATAACCAGAGACGCGCTTATTTACTCCAGTCGTAGTATAACGGAATAATGTTGGAATAATTGGAACTTCTTCATGAATCAGTTCTTGCCACTCATTGTAGGTATCAATACGATATTGATCATCAAACGCTTCCTCTGAGATTCCTTTCGCAAGAAGCTCATCATTTTTGTCGTTCACCCAGCGAGTATAGTTAAATGCTGCGGATCTTGACCAAAGACCGGATGGATCTGGATCGGAAGCAACACCCCATGCCGCTTGATAGATATCAACTTCTTCATTATCTTTTTTCAACAGATCATAGAATGAATTGAACTCATGCAGACGTCCATCTAGCATTTGAACGTCTAGTCCTACTTCCTGCCATTGTTGAATGTAATAATTAGTAAGCGGTTCAGCAATATCTCCGCCGCTCATGGAAGCGAAGTTGATTTTGAACTCTTTTCCATCTGGGTCTTCACGAAGTCCATCTTTATTTGTATCAACATATCCGGCTTCATCCAAAAGTTTTTTTGCTTTTTCAGGATCATATTCATATGGTTTAACATCTTTATTATTATACTTGAAGTTTGGTGTGATCACTGAGTTGGCAGGGAAACGAAGCCCTTTATACATCTTTTCGCCGACTTCTTCATTATTGATGGCATAAGCCATTGCCTGGCGAAGACGTTTGTCTTCAAATTTCGGGTTGTCCATAACATTTTCTGCTTTTTTCTCGTCATAATGACCGAACTTGAAGCCAATATAAGTATAAGCTAAATCGACTTTTCCTAATATTTCAACGTTGTCCAATGCTTTTGCCTGGTCAAATTGATCAGCAGAAATACTAGCTACATCGATATCCCCATTTTCCAGTGACTTAACAGCAACGGATGGATTCACAACTTTTAAAGTAACGCTGTCCAACTTAGGCGCTCCACGGTGGTACCCTTCAAACGCTTCGAATTCAACTGCTTCACCTTGAACAATTTTCTTCACTTTAAATGGTCCATAACCAATCGGATTTTTCCGGATTTTATCAGAAGATTCCAACTTCGCAATTGGAACATCACTTAAGTATTCTTTATGAAGCGGATATGTCCATAATCCAGTTGTTACAGATGGATTTGCTTTCTTAAAAGTAAAGGTGATTTTCTTACCATCTACTTTAATACCCGAAATACTATCTGCTTTTCC
>NZ_JBFUIB010000615.1:0-1912 GCF_056402095.1 Peribacillus sp. P4_C12 | reverse complement strand
GAGTGGAATACCCTTTTTAGAGAAAAGGATCTAGGTGAAACTACCCCGTTACCAGTAGCATTACAACAAAAAGATTTAAAATCACAATACTCTACACAAACGCCATATAGGTCCGTTGCGCTTTATAATGTCTTTGTCATGAAGCGAAGTGCCTCTGACATAATGAATCTGTTTGAGAAAGTTGCACAAGAAGCAGCCGCAGCATGCAATACATCCTATAAAGCATTGTGCCAACGTGAACAATTGAATGGAGTAGGAGAGATCCAAGTATTACGCTACGAAAAATTGGTCGTATATGCAGAGCAGAAGTTAGGAAAGAGACTTGTAGAAGAAATAAAGAATGAGGTGAAGGAGAACTTTCATTGGGATGAGCGGGAAAAGTCTTTACGAATTGCCGATAAATTGTTGATTCAATGCCAGGAACTTGCACCAGCGATTGTCATATTGTTTGCGCCACCTTATTATCCTCCAGTCAATACATCACATGATCCGCTTATCATCGATTCTATTAATAAAATAAAAAAAATGGCAAACAAAATTTCTATGGACATCAATCATATTCACTATTTTAATGGTGTTTGTGATTTGAGTTATGTCCATTATAACAATCATGATGATGGTTGGTCTGCTTTTGAACGAAATACGCCCGTTTGGGGAGAAACCTATAATATTCCCTTTAAAGACATGATGAAACTTCAAGCACCCGTTTTTAATGTAGGGCCTTTTGGAAAAGATGCACATCAACGTACGGAGCGACTTCATATTGAAAGTGCCTTCGTTCAGACCCCGATGATGATTGAGTGTTTACTGAAAAATATGTTTACAGATGCAAATACCATTTAATGAATCTTGCAATCT
This sequence comes from Peribacillus sp. P4_C12, assembly GCF_056402095.1. Lineage (NCBI taxonomy): Bacteria > Bacillati > Bacillota > Bacilli > Caryophanales > Bacillaceae > Peribacillus > Peribacillus sp. P4_C12. The sequence continues at coordinate 1,054 of NZ_JBFUIB010000615.1, read as the reverse complement.
GATTGCACAAGTATATAGTGCATTTCCATTAGATAGACGGAAAAAGAAAGTAGTAGATTTATTTTAAACTTTAACTGGGGGTCAAATATGAGTAATTCAACTATTCAGCAAATCACATCCAATTCTCTTGAGCAACAACCTATACCAGACAAACAACCAAAAAAAGCGAAAGGAAAGGAAATCAATCCTTTTGTCTTAATGTTCATCGTCATTATCATTGCCACCGTTCTAACCTATGTTTTACCCGCAGGTCAATATGAACGAGTTGAAAAAGACGGTCGTACAATCGTGAATCCTAATTCTTTCGAATTTGTTGATTCGTCACCAGTTGGACTACTAGATATGTTTAGCAGTGTACATTTAGGCATGATTGAAGGAGCTTCCATTATTCTTTTTGTATTTTTGTTCGGAGGCGCTCTTGGAATAATGCAAGCAACTGGTGCATTGGACTCCTTAATAAAATTTGTTGCAGCACGATTAGGAACCAAAGAAAAAGTGTTAATTCCGTTAATGGTATTAATATTTGCTTTATTAGGTACGTTGATCGGTTCTGCTGAAGATGCCTTAGTGTATATTGCAATTGTCGTGCCTATGAGTATAGCGTTAGGGTTCGATGCAATGACAGGTTTCGCAATTGTGGTGCTCGGAACTTTATCAACGGGTTTTACTTCTGGTATAACAAATCCTTTTAATGTGGGCATAGCTCAAAGTATTGCTGAATTGCCCATGTATTCAGGTATGGAATTACGAGTTGCCATTTTCGTCGCTTTTTATATCGTAACTGTAGTATATATTTATTTTCATGCGATGAAGGTAAAGCGTAACCCGACATTKGGTGAATTCGGTAAATTCAAATCTAGTGCGCATACGGAAATTGATTTGAATTTCAAATTAAGTAAAAGACATCTTCTTGCGTTACTTCTTCTATTGGTGAATTTCATCGTGTTAATTTATGGCGTTATTAAATTAGGTTGGTATATTAGCGAAATTAGCGGATTATTCTTAATGTGTGCAATCATAATGGGCTTTATTGGAGGGCTGTCACCTTCTAAGA
>NZ_JBFUIB010000614.1:0-1912 GCF_056402095.1 Peribacillus sp. P4_C12 | reverse complement strand
GAACCCCAACACCTCAGTAAGTACTCTTTCAGTCGGTTCAATATTAGGAACTGTAAGCTTAACTGGTCCTAATCCAAGGATGGAAAATCCCTTCGGTACCGGGCTCTTATCCCACGGCACCCCTCCGTGAACGCCTTTATTATCCTGATCGGAAACCAGTAGTAGTCTCTGCCCTTCTGGATCTTTAAATGCAAGTACCTGTCGATGAAAACGAGTCGTTACTTCGTCGTGCTCAACATTATATTCTACAAATCGTTTTTTCCAAAAGTCCAGCGCTTTATTATCTTTCACTCTTAAAGCAATTTCTGAAATACTATTGTTCCCCTCATGTGTACGGGCAGCCTGAGGAATTTCAAAAAACGTTAGTTCTGTTCCCGGAGAACCTGCCTCGTCTCCGTAAAATAAGTGATACACACGAATATCATCCTGATTCACCGTTTTTTTGATTAATCGCAACCCTAACGTTTTCGTGTAGAAATCAAAATTCCCACCCGCTCTAGCCGTAATCGCCGAAACGTGATGTAATCCTTTTAATTCCATCTGTACCACTCCTTTCTATATATATCTCCCCTTAAGAGAGATAAATTAACCTATGATTAATATCTCGACTTCGAGGTATCAGCACAAGGAACAATACTTTTAATCCAAATATCTTGATTTAAAGATAAACTAGAGCGATATTTTTGTCAACCATTCTTACCTTTCACTTATAGAAAATACTATGAAAAAAATACGACCTTTTATTTCTACTTTTTATAAAAAAAATTACGGACAATCAGTAGAGAAAATGAAAATGGATATGGTACGGTTTTATTTTGCTGATTATCAGGCTTTTATTAAAGGTCTTCAAGAGCAATTTAAATTGTATGCTGAAAACTTCCCGATTTGGTCCAACTAATCGTCAGGTATTTTGCAGTTTGTCGTTTGGGCAGCCTTAGAAATTAAAGGGTTCGGAGCAGCCTTCAGCACTAAAATCCCTTAATTGGTGGCGAAGTGAGCAAGACATTGAACATTCATCAGAATTGGAAGCTGATTGCACCGATGCCATTTGGAAAACCCACTGCCAACCCAAGTGATAAAACCTTCTCCCCACTTGAAGATCGAGTAAAAATATAACTCATAACGTAGTAGGGCTGGCTCAACTTCCGAGCCAGCCCTACTATTTTCAACTGATATAATCTGGAATAGTTCCAAAAAATCTTGTGAATACTACGGGTGCAAACCCTAAATAACCTATAATTGGCATAATTTTAAAATTTTCATATTCATTTACCACGTACATCATACATCTCCCTTCAAAAACTGTTAATTATTCATTGGAGAAGATCGCTTCGGAAGCCATTCCTTAAGGTAAAGTGGGAGTCCACCCACATACTCCTTGGAAGCATGTCCACTTGGAAGGAGAATGTATGTCTTATCCTTACAAGTCAAATGCTTCATAACAGGATTAATCATTTCCTGCGGTACCAGACGGTCATTTTCATTTGCTGATACTAATACACTAGCGTCAATATTGGATAGCATAGCTTTTTTTCCTCTGATTCTTAAACTCCCCTTAACCAAACGATTGTTTATCACAAGATCTTCACCTATCTGTTTTGCAGTCGCTCCAGCTAAAGGCACGTGTCCATTTGTCCACGCATTGAATCGACGCCAATGTTGAACATATTCTTCATCATCAGCTTGATTTAATAAAGACAGATAGGGTGATATATAGATAGGTGATGTGATCAAGCGGATTCCATATTTAACCTCACTAGCTGGGATCGTTTTAAAAATGTCAATCGTCTCGTCAAAATCTGCGGTACCATCTTTTATTGCAGCTTGCCATTGATCAAAAGATTGGGAGGCACTAAAATCTATAGGTGTAACGGAGAGAATTAAATTCTTAACAGGCTCGTCTGCAATAGCC
>NZ_JBFUIB010000613.1:0-1914 GCF_056402095.1 Peribacillus sp. P4_C12 | reverse complement strand
AACTTCAATCACTGTTTTTTGAAGTTTATTATTTGCATTAGGCTCCTAATCATTCTAAAAAATAATTGAGAAATAGTCACTGCTCTTTATACCTAGTGGTGGGATAGAGGATAATGAACAACACGAAGAATGCCTTAGAAGAGACAGATTATTCAATATCAGAAACCTCTCTTATATTGGTAATATTAAGTTAAAGTGATTTTTACTTAACCCAAATTTGGAAATTCCATCATCTCTAGATGAAGGTGTTGTATATGAAAGACACTACATTCTTAATTGGCTAGTAAATTATATGGAACAAGAATGGGAGGAAGTACGTACAGATACATAAAAGTTGCAATACATACTTTTATGCTCCTTTATCAGAGGCGAAAGATCAGGGTTGAAACTGACGCAGTTGATTATTTTTGTTAAATGTGAAGTTATACACTTAAACTAACGAGTGCTTTACTTCAATAAGGAAGGTTGCTGAGGCAACCTTTTTATTATGGCACTAACGGGGCAGGATAGTTCAAGAGTGCTTGTTAGAACTTTGATCAACAATTGGGCCGGATTGTAAACACCAACTCTTAAAAAATTGAATCACTAAATGATAACTTTCTGAAAATTATGGAATGTTTTTTATTTTATGGTTGTTTTTACCTGTTATTAGACATATCATAATGATATATCAGTTTSATATAACAGATATGTGGAAGGGGAATGTTACATTGTCAATTGAAAGTTCTATTCTAGCTATTTTAAGCTTTTGGCCCAGTACTGGATACAATATTAAAGCAGAGTTTGAGCATAAAGCTGCCGGCTTATACTGGGGAATGAGTTATGGGAGTATTTATCCGAAATTAAAGAAGCTTGAAGAAGAAGGACTTGTTTATCCTATTGAACAAGAGGAAGAGGGACGTAAAAAGAAACTTTATGAACTTACCCCAAAAGGGTGGGAGGAATTTGAAAACTGGCTTCGACTCCCTCCTGCCTACCCAATTATTAGAGACGAATTATTAATGAAGATGTCCACTTGGCACGAAGATATGGAAAGCTCAGTATTAATCAGTCATCTACTAGAAAGAAAAGAGACAACCGAAGATTTACTTGAATTTGTAAAAGACTGGCCAACAAACGGAATCTCTTACATCAGTAAAGTGGGTATGCTAACTATCCGCTATGCCGAATTGCGACTGGCAGCTGAGTTGAAATGGATTGAAGAATCGATAAATGCATTGGAAAATAATCAACTTCCAAAAGGGCAGGATCCAAATGGGAATACAGAAAAACTGCTAGCAAGACGAAGAGAGGCAACCCAAGGAGAAAAGGAGAAATAACTCATGAAAGCTGGAATATTTGAGCCTTTAAAATTCCGTCCATTTCGTTCATTATTTGGCGCGCAGCTATTTTCTGATCTGGGTAATTGGCTTGATTTTATTGCTTTACAGGTTATTGTTGCTTACCATTGGGGGCTAGATGAAACAGCCATTGCCGCAGTGATCATTGTATTAGGGCTACCTTGGGTCATCATAGGTCCCTTTGCAAGTGTATTCGTGGATCGACTTCCAAAAAAGCAAATGATGATCATTTGTTTATTTTTAAGGATCATGTTTGTAGGAGGGCTGTTTTTTGCTCCTAACCTTTATATCCTTTTATTATTTGTGTTTTTGAAGGGAACAGTCGCAGCAATTTACGACCCAGCAAGACAAAGTATGATTAGGTTTACGGTCCCTGATAACCACCTTCCAGAGGCGGTAACACTTAGCCAGCTTTCCGTAAATACGATGAAAATTATTGGTCCTGCACTTGGAGGAGGCGTCATAGCTTTATTTGGAGCAAAAAGTCCATTTTTATTTGAAGCTGCAGGTTTTTTCATCGCTATATTAATTTTATTAACTCTTCCCAACATGGATGAAAAAGAAATGAAAACTG
>NZ_JBFUIB010000612.1:0-1914 GCF_056402095.1 Peribacillus sp. P4_C12 | reverse complement strand
GTATTAAGGGTCTTATCGAAAAAGATACTTATTGTGATGATGTTATTACTCAGATAGCTGCCACACAAAGTGCCATGAATAGTGTGGCAAAGATTTTATTAGAAGGTCATTTAAGAAATTGTGTGGTAGACCGACTGAATGATGGGGATACCGAGGTCATTGACGAAGTGCTAGTAACGATACAAAAATTAATGAAAAAATAAAGGAGAAGTGGTTAGGGTGGAAAACGTAACATTGAAGGTAACAGGAATGTCATGTGGTCATTGTGTGAATGCAGTTGAAGGGAATGTAGGAAAGCTTTCGGGTGTAGAAAGTGTAAAAGTACATTTAGACGCAGGAAAAGTAGATGTTGCGTTTGATAATGAAAAAGTATCACTTGAAAAAATAAAAGAAACCATTGATGATCAAGGCTACGATGTTGAATAAGGAATAAGGGTGCTTTTAAAGCACTTCTTTTTTACAATAAATTATACCCCACGGTGGTATAAAGGGGCGGGAATAAAAGTGAGCAACCATATAAAAGAAACAAGTATGCAAATTTCAGGAATGACCTGCGCGGCCTGTGCAACACGAATTGAAAAAGGGTTAAATAGAATGGAAGGTGTTGAAGAGGCCACTGTTAATTTGGCCCTTGAAAAATCAGTCATTACTTATGATGCAGAAAAGTTAAGTACCCAGGACTTTGAAAAGAAAATTCAAGATCTTGGCTATGATGTGGTAAAAGAGAAAAAAGAGTTTACCATTACGGGAATGACCTGCGCGGCCTGTGCAACACGAATTGAAAAAGGGCTAAATAAGATGGATGGAGTATCCAAGGCCAATGTAAACCTGGCACTTGAAAACGCGACCGTTGAATATGATCCTTCTGAAGCTTCCCCAATTGATATTATTCAACGAGTGGAAAAGTTGGGTTACGGGGCGATCATCAAGGATGACAACAAGGAATCGGTGGATTTTCGCCAGAAAGAAATTCAAAAACAAAAGAGAAAATTTATTTTCGCCGTTATTTTGTCATTCCCGTTGTTATGGGCGATGGTAAGTCATTTTAGTTTTACTTCGTTTATTTATATGCCGGATTTCCTCATGAACCCATGGGTGCAAATGGCGTTCGCAACGCCTGTGCAATTCATCATTGGTAAGCAATTCTATGTAGGGGCATATAAGGCTTTGAAAAACAAAAGTGCGAATATGGATGTTTTAGTTGCAATGGGAACGTCCGCTGCCTATTTTTATAGTGTTTATCAATCGATCATCGCCATTGGAGTCCACCACCATACTGCACAACTATATTTTGAAACTAGTGCCATCCTTATCACCCTCATTCTTTTAGGGAAGCTCTTTGAAGCAAAAGCAAAAGGACGTTCATCAGAAGCCATTAAAAAATTGATGGGACTTCAGGCCAAAACGGCTTTGGTGCTGAGGAATGGTGAAGAGCGCGAAATACCTCTAGAAGAAGTCATTGTTGGAGATACAGTTTTGGTGAAGCCAGGTGAAAAAATCCCGGTGGATGGAGAGGTAGTCGAAGGGAACTCTGCCGTCGATGAATCCATGTTAACAGGAGAAAGCATTCCAGTAGATAAAAGCATAGGAGATACTGTGATTGGATCAACCCTGAATAAAAATGGTTTTCTCAAAATGAAGGCCACAAAAATCGGCAGAGATACCGCTCTTTCACAAATCATCAAGGTGGTAGAAGACGCTCAAGGGTCTAAAGCTCCAATTCAAAGGCTCGCTGACCAAATTTCTGGAGTTTTCGTACCCATTGTTGTCGGAATCGCCCTTTTAACTTTTCTCGTATGGATGATCTGGGTTAATCCTGGTGAATTTACACCAGCTTTTGAAGCGATGATTGCGGTGCTTGTAATAGCTTGCCCCTGTGCTTTAGGTTTGGCTACCCCAACATCAATCATGGCC
>NZ_JBFUIB010000611.1:0-1918 GCF_056402095.1 Peribacillus sp. P4_C12 | reverse complement strand
CGTATAAACATTAACCATATAAAATTTCTCATACTCGAGTGTTATAATTCTGCCTTCCGGTTCCTCACCGCGTTCCCCTACACCATATTTGACTGAAAGCGGTTTTTCCTTCGTGAAGATGGCTGTACCTGAATAACCTTTTTTCAAAGCATAATTCCAATATTGATGATACTCCTCTAGTTCAAGTGAAATCTGCCCTTCTTGAAGTTTAGTTTCTTGAAGACAAAAAATATCTGCGTCCACATCTTTAAAGTAATCTAAAAATCCTTTTTTTACACAAGCTCGAATTCCATTTACGTTCCAAGAAACCAATTTCATATTCTTTTTCAATCTCCTTATATCAAACTTTTCTTATCTATCACAACTATACTATTGATTTGATTTTTTGCCCATCAGAGTACATTAGAAAATAACCGGGCAAAAGATTCTTTTGAACGTTCCAGTAAACCTCGATTATTATAACTTAATGGATCTAGTTTTTCGCTATCCTTCATATCCTCTTGATAATGAGTGACTAGATCGTTAATGGAACTGCTACCCATAAGGAATACATTCACCTCGAAATTAAGATGGAAACTCCTCATATCCATGTTTGCCGTTCCAATTGAAGCAATATCACCATCTACAATGATAAGTTTTTGATGCAAGAAACCCTTTTTGTACGAGTAAACTTCTACACCAAATTGAAGAAGTTCACCGAAATAAGAACGACTCCCATATTGGGTTAAAAAACCATCATTTACCGCAGGAACCATAAGTCTGACTTGTATCCCTTTTAAGGCAGCATGCTTAATCGCTGCTTTGATCGCTTGATTCGGTACAAAGTATGGACTTGCAATCCAGATTGATTTTGTTGCACAAGTTATCAGAGAATAGTAAAAATCACTCATGATTCCCTGCTGTGTATCTGGGCCACTGGCAACAACCTGAACCGCTCCATCTCCTTTTTCAACTCTGGTATTGATCTCCGGACGTTCTTCTAAAACATCTTCTCCACTTACATATTCCCAATCTAACAGGAATACCGTATGAAGCATGTAAACGGCTTCCCCTTCAAGGACCATATGCGTATCACGCCAAAATCCAATGTTTTTATTTCTTCCTAAATACTCCTCACCAATGTTCAAACCACCCACAAAACCAATTTCCCCATCAATGATGATGATTTTTCGGTGATTCCTAAAATTAAACTTTTGATTGAAAAATCCGTGTTTTAACGGCGAAAATGGATATGCTTTAACACCTGCCTTTTTCATCCGCTTAACTTCATTATTTGAAAGACTTAAACTACCTGCAGCATCAAAAATAAATAAAACTTCTACACCTTTTTTTGCCTTTTCAATTAGAATATCTATAATTTCTGTTCCAAGTCTATCTGAACGGAAAATATAATACTCAATATGAATGAATTTTTCCGCTTTCTTTAACTGTTTAATGATTTCTGAAAACGTTTCATTTCCATTTTTCAACACTTCCGTTTTTGAAGCTGTACTTATAGTCGTCTCAGAAGCATTCTTGGCAAAAGCTGCAAAGGACTTCTGATGATTGTTCAAGAACGTAAGGTCTGGTGAAGATACATGGGTGACAAGACTTTTCCATTCTTCCCGGTCTTTTTTTCTTTTACTTTGGAACAAATACCCCTTTAAATAAAGTTGGCCAGAAAACAAGTAAAAGACATAGCCAAATACAGGGAAAAATAAAAGCACATACATCCATAGAAGAGTATCATGTGCAAATCTATTTTCTAGCATCAGTGAGTATATCGTAATAAACATAACAAAAACATATAACCCAATAAAAATTAGCTTCGTGTTGAAGCTAACCTGACTAAAAACGATCATATAAACCGATACGATTAAAATAAATAAAAATACAAATTCCATTCTTCTTCTTCTCATTTTTTCATTCTCCTACACTG
>NZ_JBFUIB010000610.1:0-1925 GCF_056402095.1 Peribacillus sp. P4_C12 | reverse complement strand
GGTCCTATCACCATCAATAGTGCCATTCTCGTTGGCTATTCGACTGCTGGATTAGCAGGATCCATATCATCCGCTCTCGGAATCTTGCTTCCTGCTATTATACTCGTAGTCGTTATAGCCACCTTCTTCAACAAATTGAATCATTATCAAGTTGTTCAAGCGATGTTTTATGGATTAAGACCCATTGTCACTAGTTTAATCCTCTTTGCAGCAATCAGTTTTGCCATTTCCAATCATATGATTCCTCTAAACTTTTCGTGGCATTCGATAAGCTTATTACTCGTCTTTGGGTTATCGTTATTCTCCCTGTTGAAATTACGCTGGCATCCAGCCTATGTCATTATTCTTTCTGGTTTAGTTGGTGTTGTCCTCTATTCATAACTACTCATTCTATTTCTATAAGACTTGTACCAAAATCCAACCCTTTGTAAATCCGCATTTTCCTGACGCAACTCGGGTCCAATCAGGAAAATGGTTTATCTGTATTATAAGAATCGAGTGTATTAAAAGTAATCTAAGAAGAAAAATTGAGTACAAAGTTACTTTGAATACTTGATAAAACAATCTATTTAACCTATTAAATGTAGTGATGTCTTGACAATAAGAAGGCATCGAATAACCGTACCCCTCTATTCATCGTTCCGAAGTAGAATAAAAGCTTTTTCTACTTCTTGATCACGTCTTAAAGCGTATTAGTTTCCTACAAGGCAGCAACACACGGTTATTCCCAAGTATAGTTCACCGCATAATCATGGCGCTACCCCAAGTAGAACGAACAATGAGCTTGATTGTACGATTCGTACAAGGCAAAAGGGAGAAATAATAAAATATAAGCAGCCGAACGAGGCTGTTGACAAATTAACAGGAATTTTTGAAACCTATGTAGAATTTAATTCTATGTAGGTTTTTTATTGGGGGGAGTCTTATATGATGGGACGTAATGATAAGTACCAAAGTAAAATGGAATTAATTAATTTGGACGATAGATTGCAAAGATTTGTTTTATTGCACTAAACTGTTCTGATAGTTGAAGAAGGGTATTTTATTTTAATCTATGATAATAGTAAGGGTCGTATATTTAAATTTCTTAACCCTTTCCTAACCTCTTCGCACCCTTTTCATAAGGCTGTGCTTTTTTTTGTGAACTCTTTTTTATAGAAATTCAATATATTTTATCTAAACTTCTCCACATATTAATGATGTTGAGGAATGATGATCTGTTCTTGAACGAACGTGTAAAAAATAGTTAAACAAATAATTAAAAAGAGCTAAAGTTAAAATTTTTATTCCAGTTAAGGATGTTTCCTGATAAACTAATGGCAATGATTAAATACGGAGTGATTTACTTGGAATTACAAATTGACTCAACAGACATTGACTTCCATCAATTGATCTCGTATTCCCTCAATTCAATTATGATTGTTGGAAAGGCAGGAAAAATCCTTTACTGTAATAGAGCTTGTTTGGAATTGCTAAAGTTAGCTTCTCCTGAGGACATATTGTATAAAAACTTGTACGTTTTTCTCCCTCCAGATAACCATGCTAGTTGTAATGACCGATTAAAAAGGGTGCTGGAAAAACAAGAGATATTAGAACTGGCGGAACAAAAAATGATTTGTAGTGATGGACAGGTTATTGATATTGAAGTAACAGCTGCCCCTTTTTATTTGAAAGACATGATCTTGGCTCAAGTCATTATTCGAGACATTACAGATCGTAAAAAAGCAGAAATTCTTTTGAAAGACAGAGAAAAATTAGCATCAATCGGCCAAATAGCTGCAGGGATTGTTCATGAAGTTAAAAATCCTCTTACTTCAGTAAAGGGATTTTTACAGCTATTAAAAGAATCCCAGCCTCATCCTTATCTCAATACGATGGAAGCAGAATTAGAAAAAGCATTAGAGACTCTGCAAAATCTATTACAT
>NZ_JBFUIB010000609.1:0-1929 GCF_056402095.1 Peribacillus sp. P4_C12 | reverse complement strand
AAGAAGACTATGAAAAAGCAGCTGTACTTCGGGATGAAGAAGAAAAACTGGAAAAATCCTTGCAAGCTGGAGTAAATTCAGTTAAACCAAACGTCACTGTCGAAGATATCCAAAAGATTATCGAACAAAAAACTGGAATCCCTGTAGGCAAGCTGCAAGAAGATGAGCAGGAAAGAATGCTTCATCTTCAAGAGGAGCTTATGAAAAAAGTAATTGGGCAGGAAGAAGCAGTCAGAAAGGTTGCGAAGGCCGTCCGAAGGAGTCGTGCCGGTTTGAAGTCCAAAAACCGTCCCACTGGTTCTTTCCTATTCGTTGGTCCGACAGGAGTTGGGAAAACTGAATTAGCGAAAACCCTTGCTTTGGAATTGTTTGGTGATAAAGAAGCCATGATTCGCCTTGATATGAGTGAATTCATGGAGAAACATAGCGTTTCCAAATTAATTGGTTCTCCTCCTGGATACGTAGGACATGAGGAAGCAGGCCAATTAACTGAAAAAGTTCGTCGTAAGCCTTACAGTATTATCTTATTGGATGAGATTGAAAAAGCACATCCAGATGTGATGCACATGTTCTTACAAATTCTAGAAGATGGTCGGTTAACTGATAGTCAGGGACGTACTGTTACCTTTAAAGATACCGTCATTATCATGACATCTAATGCTGGAGTCGGGGAAAAACAAAAAGTAATGGGATTCGGAACAAGTACAGCCGTAGATGAAGCTTCTATATTACAATCATTAGGCAGTTTCTTCAAACCGGAATTCCTGAACCGATTTGACAGCATCATTGAATTCTCAGCACTGAAGAAGGAAGACCTTTTGCAAATTGTTGATATTATGATTCAGGATCTTGACAAAACACTTACTTCTCAAGACATATCATTGGTCGTAACAGATGAAGCAAAACAAAGACTGATCGAGTTAGGTTATCATCCATCATTCGGGGCAAGACCGCTCCGACGTGTTCTTCAGGAACAGCTCGAAGATGGCATTACTGACTATATCTTTGATCAGCCTGAAGTGAAAAACTTCATGGCAGTTGTTGAAGATAATCAGGTTAAAATAATCAAAACACCATAAAGAGTACTAGAAATGCCTCCAAGACCGTAAAACTGTTATGGAGGCATTTTTTTTTATCACTTTTTAAGGTTTATAATTTCAATAGGAATATTTACAAGACAAAGAGAGGTATATTCTACACAGAAGTAGAATTTTATGTAAAAGTGGTACAGGTTTATGATTTTTGGAGCAACATAGATAAACTTAACTATAAAAAATGGACATCGAGATTCTAAATTATTCCTGATCTTATTTCGGGTGAAAATACTTATCATTTATTAATGAATCCATCAAGTTTATTAACATATGTCTCTGAATACGCTAGGACGTTTGAATCATATTGATAGTCACACACTGATTTTTGATAGCAACCCTTCATAAAAAGGAAATAATAAAAAATATGAAATAAATTCCTGTTTTGAAATAGGAATTTCATTGGAGGAATGACCTATTAAAGATTCAATTTTTTATTTTGAAGAGGAAAATACCAATCAAACACCTAATGATAAAGATCTCGATAATAAGTCGGATGTTCTACCCATTGCAAATATTCATCTCGTAAACCCTGAAGAACTGGATAATCTTTATTACTATGAAGGAAAAGACTTAGGAAATTCCTATTCAAAAGATAAAACTTCATTCCGGTTATGGGCTCCCACTTCATCTGAAGCTAAGCTCGTTACTTATAAACGTTGGGATGATACAGATGGAATAGAAATTGATATGCAGCGTTCGGAGAAGGGAACGTGGACTGTTGAAATATCCGGTGATCAGGATGGGTTGATTTATACATATAAAGTGAAAGTGGGCGATGTATGGAATGAAGCTGTGGATCCCTATGTCCGGGCAGTGACTGTAAATGGGAATAGAG
>NZ_JBFUIB010000608.1:0-1931 GCF_056402095.1 Peribacillus sp. P4_C12 | reverse complement strand
ACTTTAAGGGGACTTAAAAAATTGTCGATGCAGGCGATGCTTACATTCGCTGCCATGAATTTAAAGAAGATAGCCAATTGGACATGGCAAGGTCCAAGAATGGCTTAATAAAGTGGGCTCGTAGAGGCCCAATCTCTTAATCTTGAGCAAAATTCAAAGGGAATWTCAAAAGGGGTCCGGAATTAAAACATTCTGGACCCCTTTTGTCTACAAACTGAAAGAACCGCCATCACTATATGATGGAGGTTCTTCGCTTTACTTATCTTCCTCGATTGYTTCAACAAGAATAAATAGAAAATTATAGATTAGACTAAAAGCTTCTCCTAATGACATGTCTTCTCGAAATCCTTTAACATGATTCAAGGCAAAATTCACGTCCCATAGCCCATCACCTTGGTTGAACATCAAACTGAATGACCCGATACCGCCTTGAAGCTCCTTATTTAAATAGGCTTTTATAGCATCTCCTATTTTTTTCTGAAATTTCAATCCGAACATGGCGTTATACGTACTGAATACATCATCAACTTCCAAAGAAAGTGCCTCAACCCCGATTAGTTCGAACCATGAAGATTCAAAGTAAAGGAATTCCTCTATATTTGTTTTTAAAAACTCAATTGGTTGAGATAAAAATGCAGAAGTTTCTTCAGAAATCATTTCTTCGCTTTCTTTATTACTGCGTTCAATATAAGCATCAGCAAAGCGGAAAGTGTTTTCTTTTTCTACGATAGAAATATTGTCAGGGATTAACTTATGTCTCTCTGCATAATCCAATTCTTCTTTAAACAATTCCAGCTTGTTTTCACTTAAAGTTTTTGATATGTATGCTTCCATTTGTTTTTTTAACATGGTATGTCCTCCTAGTATCTTTTCAAAATGATCCGTTTCAATCATAGCATATTCATTACAGATAAAATAACTATGTGAAAAATCAATTAATATATCGGTTGTGGCAATCGTTTGGCGTCTTCGATATAGTTATACTAGAGGGTTTTATACAAATGAAAGAAATGAGATGTTAAACATGCAAAAAATCATTATAGTGGGAGCAGGAATTTTAGGAGCCTCCACGGCCTATCAGCTTGTAAAAATGGGAGCCGATGTTGTCATTGTTGATCGCCTAGATAGAGGACAAGCCACCGCCGCTGCGGCAGGCATTGTGTGTCCATGGATTTCACAACGGCGTAATAAAGATTGGTATCACCTTGCGAAAAATGGTGCGCGTTTTTATCCCAATCTAATTGAAGAGCTTGAACGGGACGGGGAAACAGAGACTGGCTATGCCCAAGTAGGGGCTATCAGCTTACATACGGATGAAGAAAAACTGCTGGCCATGCAGAAACGAGCGACAAAACGAAAAGAAGATGCACCTGAGATAGGGGATATTACTTTGCTCACTTCTGAGGAAACGAATGCCCTATTTCCGCCTCTTTCCGGCGAATATGCTGCTGTTCATATAAGTGGAGCCGCACGAGTCGATGGACGGGCACTTCGTGATTCATTACTTCGTGCTTCACAAAAAAACGGAGCGAAACTTATGTATGGTGAGGCTGCTCTGACATATAGCGATTCACAGGTAACGGGTGTAACAATTGCTGATGAGGTCATTACCGCCGATAAAGTAATTGTATGCGCAGGAGCATGGGCCCATCAATTACTGGAACCATTGGGAGTCAATTTTCAAGTCAGCTTTCAAAAAGCTCAAATTGTTCATCTAGGGTTGCCGGATACAAACACAAATAACTGGCCGGTTGTTATGCCGCCTAGTGACCAATACTTGTTGGCTTTCGAAGATAATAAAATCGTAGCCGGGGCAACACATGAAAATATGGAAGTATTCGATAATCGAATGACCGCAGGAGGATTGCAGGAAGTTTTTAATAAAGCATTAAATACTGCTCCTGGTTTGGCAGATAGTACGTATAGTACGT
>NZ_JBFUIB010000607.1:0-1934 GCF_056402095.1 Peribacillus sp. P4_C12 | reverse complement strand
TAAAGCAAAAGCTTGGCTTAAGAAAAACGAAATTTCCTACAATGAACGTAATTTATATTCACAACCKCTTTCTATAGAAGAAATTAAAGAGRTTTTACGTAAAACAGAAGGCGGTACAGATGAAATCATCTCAACCCGTTCTAAAAAATTCAGTAGCTTAAATATCGATATAAATAATACACCATTAAATGATCTTTGTAAGCTTATTCAAGATAACCCGGATTTACTTCGCCGACCAATTATTTTTGACCATAAGAATTTACATGCCGGTTATAACGAAGAAGAAATGGGACGCTTCCTTCCTAGAAATGTACGTCATGTTCAATTATGGCGCGCAATCAGCCAACTGGATTATCAACCATCCCACATCGGTGCWTAATTAAAGGGTTGTCCATTAAAGCGGACAACCCTTTTTTTATATCTGATTTGCTTTCTCTACAATAATTGTAAACGTCGTCCCTTGTTCATTACTTTCTTTCARCACAAGATCTCCCTTTTGCGCTTTGGCAAGYATCTTGCTGAATGRCAGTCCTAAACCTAAACCACGTATCTTCAGCTTTTTGTCTTCACCTCGATAAAACGGTTCAAACACATACTGTTGTTCATGTACAGGAATTCCTCGGCCACTGTCCTGCACATCAATACATATCCTATTGTCTTCCTTCTCATAAAGATTAATCTCTAGTTTCCCTATGCCATCAAGTGAATGCCTAGCATTATTTAAAAGGTTAATGACAATTTGCTGCATCCGCAAAGAATCAATTTGGCCAAAAATAGGTTCTTCAGGAACCTTTATATCCAGATTAAACTCTTGATCATCCTGGGTGACTTGCCAACGATAGGCGATTTCCTGGATGAATGTATTGATATTTTCTTTTTGTACTCGAATTTTAAAGGCACCTGCTGAAATAGCATTATAATTGAGCAAATCCTCTATCATTCCTTGCAGGCGTTGTGTTTCCTTTAAGGAAATATCCAAGAATTCCTTACTTTGCTCTCCGGTAACAACTTCATCCTTAACTGCTTGAATTAGTCCGCTAATGGAGGTAACCGGTGTTTTCAAATCATGAGTGACACCTGCAAGCAATTCCGCCCTTAATTTTTCCATGGCCTTTAAACGATTGGTCATTTCCTTAAATGACTCTATTAGTTCATAAATTTCTTCTTCCCTTATGTCCTCTTCCTCTTTGAAATGGATGTCATAGTTGCCCTCACGAACCTGAACGGCAGCGTTAGCGACGTCTTGAATTGGCCTCGAAATCTGTCTCGAAAGTAGATAAATGACTCCTGTGCCCAGCACGAGGAGGCCTCCAATCATGATTGCCAACAAGCCATGGTCCTGGTTGAGTTCTTTTAATGCCCCTTCTTCCTGGGCAATGACTACCCATCCCTTAGTCTCTTCATTAAACGTAATGGGAGATTTGACGACATATACTTTGTTGTCCGAAATTTTGACCTTCTGAATTAACTCAGGATTTTTCATAATAACGCTAGGAAGCTTATTATTATCTGCATCTATATATAATTGAGGCATCGTATAAATGATGCTGCCATCGGGATCGACGATATAGATAATCGGCTGCTGGTTCAAGTGAAGGATTTTTTCCCTTTCCTCAACGATTTCCGAAAGTACAGGTCCAACGACAATCTGGCCATTTGCCTTTATCGCTCGGTCAGATGTTTCATCAGCTAAGTACTTAAGGAGGCTTAGCCTATATTCTAATGCGGTTTTTTCCATCCACCATAATGAAAAAATAGACAATAATACTAAGCCTGAAATCAAGGTCAATACGTATCTCTTCGTCCAATAGCGCTGCAAAGTGGTTCTTTTTCTAGTTTTTTTCATAGACACTAAGTTGATACCCCAATCCACGCAATGTTTTAATTTCCCCTTCACAAGAAGGCCATGAATCGATTGCCTTCCTGATTCGTTT
>NZ_JBFUIB010000606.1:0-1949 GCF_056402095.1 Peribacillus sp. P4_C12 | reverse complement strand
ATCTTCAATGGTCAAGTTTAATTTAGAACCTGCCTCGTCCATTAAGTCGATTGCTTTGTCAGGTAGAAAACGGTCTTGAATGTAGCGGTTTGAAAGTTCAACAGCTGCTCTCAGCGCTTCCACGCTATATGTGACCCCATGATACGCTTCATAACTGTCTTTTAAACCTTGCAAAATAACCAATGCTTCATCTGTTGTAGGCTCATTAACCTGAACGGGTTGAAAGCGGCGTTCAAGTGCTCCGTCTTTTTCAATTTTCCGATATTCAGACAAAGTGGTCGCTCCCACCAGCTGAAGTTCACCTCGTGCAAGTGCGGGTTTTAAGATATTCCCAGCATCCATCGATCCTTCGGCTGAACCAGCACCGACAATTTGGTGAATTTCATCAATGAATAAAATGACATTCTTTCTTTCCTGCAATTCACTGATTAATTGCTTCATTCGTTCTTCGAATTGTCCCCGGATTCCAGTGTTTGTAACAAGTGAAGCGATATCAAGCATATACACCAGCTTATTACGCAATTTAACAGGAACTGCACCTTCAACAATGGCTAGAGCAAGTCCTTCAGCAATCGCTGTTTTACCTACGCCAGGTTCACCTATTAATACTGGATTATTTTTATTACGTCTATTTAGAACTTCAATCACTCTTTTTATTTCTTCATTCCTGCCGATAACCGGATCAATTAGGCCTGCTTTAGCAGCATCTGTCAGATTCTGCCCGTACTCTTCTAATAATCCTCTTCCGCCGCTTTGTTGAGCAGGTTCCGGTTGAGGGATATTACTATTATTAAAGGGATTGAATAAATTGTGGGATCCATTAAATTGGAAGTTCCCTAAATCTTTTCCTCCCATAGCTGCACCAAGTTTATTTCTTTCTTCTTTATAACAAGTGGAGCACAGCATAACATCATGCTCCTGACCATTCATATTTAGATGTACTTGAATATTAGCTTGGTTTACATGGCATTTTTCACAAAGCATGTAGTACTCCTCCTTAAAGTTTGTTTTTATGAATCAACTTTGACCTTCTTTGACTTTCTGACTTTATTATACATTGACCTTCTTTGACATTCAATAATTTTGACTGGAAATTCTTTTGGATTGTTTTCTCAAATTTCTTCTATTGATACAGCCATATCGGTAATCCATAATAGCCCTATTTCTATAGAAATAGGGCTTCATCCAAATTATCTGTATTTCATCTTCAGAAATTGGTTGCACTTTCCTTATAAAGATAATGATAAATATATCGGAGAACAAGTATATTAGTTAATAGTGAAAATAAAAAATTTAAACAACGATATTTTGATTTTGATGTAAAACATCAAGATTTAGCATCCATTGAGATTATCTTGAGTTTTTGCATCAGAACCGATTTTCTTATAATTTTTTCCCCATTAATCATACTATTGTTCTCATATTGTGTTTATGATTAAAAACCAATATTCTTCAAATAAGCGAAGCTCTGGCTAACATCTCGTAGACTACTATCACAATTTCTAGGATCACGCTCTTGCTCTACAGTAATGTACCCATGATAATCGATTTCTTTCAGTAACCTGTTAATGGATTTATAGTCAATGATGCCTTGTCCGACAGAGCAGATAACTCCCTTACCACATGCATCAAAAAAGCGGATACACTCAGTCATTACTTTTTGATAATTATTTATCTAGATTAATATCTTTAAAATGTATATAATCCAGTCTATTTGCACAGTCCATAAGCCACTGTACGGGGTCCATTTTTGAATAATAAAGATGTGCTGTGTCAAGGCAAAGTCCTGCAATTTCATGTGGAATATCCTTCATAAGTTTCTTTATTTCATCTTTAAATTCAATATAGCCACCAGCATGAGGATGGACTACCAATCGTACTCCATATCTTGTCCAAGAATGCTCTGCCCATATCCGGATATGTGTCATCCTGTTCCATCCCTCTGGGGA
>NZ_JBFUIB010000605.1:0-1954 GCF_056402095.1 Peribacillus sp. P4_C12 | reverse complement strand
ATGGCCATCCCTGTTTGTAAGTCTGTATTCATCCCTTGAGTGATAGCATACTTTGCTTGTTTGACTGCGACCGGCCCGTTCTTCATAATATCTGCTGCCAATTCTTCACAAACAGATATCAGGAGGTTACGCGGCACCACTTTCAAAAGAATTCCTAATTCATAAGCCTCTTCTGCTGTCAATTTTTTAGCAGTGAAAATTAATTCTTTCGCTTTCATTTCACCAATTAACCTCGGCAAACGCTGTGTACCACCTGCTCCAGGGATAATTGCCCAACTTGTTTCAGTAAGACCCAACGATACACCTTCGGCTGCAATGGCAAAGTCACACGACAGCAACCATTCAAACCCTCCCCCCAATGCATATCCATTTACGGCAGCTATAGTTGGCTGAGGAAGACCTGCGATACTATTAAATACATCGCGAATTGCTTTAACGTTTCTTCGTACTTCCGCTTCATTTAAAGTCTTTCTTTCTTTTAAATCCGCTCCTGCACTGAATGCTTTTTCTCCTGCACCTGTGAAAATAACGACGCGGATATCCCCGTCTGTATAGACCTTATTTATGACTTCCTGCAACTCAATAAGGGTCACATAGTCAAAACAATTCAATACGTCTGGACGATTCACTGTAATATAGCCGATATGATTTTCCACTTTATAAATAACATTAGACATACGTTCTCTCCCCCTTTATTTTTAAAATTATCCCTTATGTAGACTAGCTAATAAGGGCTTTCTATTAATCATTCTCAATATTTTCTATAATAGMGGATATCCCCTGGCCTACACCGACACACATCGTGGCAAGCCCGAATCGGACCTTTCGCTTTTTCATCTCGTGTACCAGTGTTGTTAATATCCGTGCGCCGCTCGCTCCAAGTGGATGACCAAACGCTATCGCTCCTCCGTTTACATTCACTTTTTCCTGATCCAATTTTAATTGGCGAATACATTCAACAGATTGAGAAGCGAAGGCTTCGTTTAATTCAACTAGACCGATGTCTTCGATAGATAAATTTGCTCTATCCAACGCTTTTTTTGTTGCATAGATAGGACCGAGGCCCATAACCGACGGCTCTAAGCCCGCTACTGCACCTACAACATATTTCGCCAGAGGTTTTAACCCAAGTTCCCTAGCTTTATCGGCACTCATTAATAGTAACGCTGAAGCTCCATCATTTACACCTGAAGCATTACCAGCCGTTACAGTACCATCTTTAAAAATTGGTTTGAGTTTTTCTAGCTTTTCAATTGTCGTGTCTGGACGCGGATGTTCATCTTTATCGATGATGACCTCATTCCCTTTCCGATCCGTATATCGAACAGGTACAATTTCATTAACAAAACGCTCATTTTCCACTGCCTTTTTCGCTCTTTGCTGACTTTGAAACGCGAATTGATCTTGATCCTTCCTCGAAACCTTAAAGCGTTGGGCTACATTTTCTGCTGTTTGCGGCATGGAATCTGCGCCATACATTTCTTCAAGCTTTTTATTCGTAAAACGCCAGCCGATCGTTGTATCTTGAAGCTCCATCGACCCACGCGGGAAATCACTCTCAGGTTTGGCCATGACATACGGCGCCCTAGTCATGCTCTCAGTTCCACCTGCGACGTAAATATCCCCTTCCCCGACAGCTATCGAGCGTGCAGCATACATAACGGCATCAAGTCCGGAGCCGCACAAACGATTAATGGTTGTCCCTGCTACGTTCACTGGAAGACCTGCTAAAAGTGCAGACATTCTCGCCACATCACGGTTGTCCTCTCCTGCCTGATTTGCATTTCCGAAAATGACATCTTCAATTTGTTCCGGCGGCAGACCAGGATTCCGCTCTGTTAGCGCCTTTATTACAATTGCACCAAGATCATCCGGACGTACGCTTTTTAAGGCCCCTTTATATCTCCCAATAGGCGTTCTCACAGCATCTATAATCACAACTTCTCTCATTTTC
>NZ_JBFUIB010000604.1:0-1964 GCF_056402095.1 Peribacillus sp. P4_C12 | reverse complement strand
GTCTGGAATGGAGTTTGGTGCTAATCAATCTATAAGCGTAATGGAAGCTATTAAACTATACACCTGGAATGGCGCTTATGCGAGTTTTGAAGAAGAGATAAAAGGAAGCATAGAGGTCGGAAAGTTGGCGGATTTAGTTATATTAAATGACAGTATTTTAAGTGTCAACCCAAACCAAATTAAAGATTTAAAAGTAGAAACAACTATTATTGATGGTGAAATTATCTATCAAGGGGAACAATCAGTGGAAATTTAATATATCATAGTTTGCATAAAAATTTAATAAGGATGGTGTATTTATGAATGCAAATCTAGTATTGATCAATGGTGAAGTTATTACATCAGACAGACAAAACTCAATAGTAGAATCTGTAGCAATAAAGGATAATCGAATAATTGGGGTCGGTTCAAATTTAGAAATGAAGGAATTCATTGGGGAGAAGACTGAAGTTATTGACTTAGCAGGTAAATCCCTTCTTCCTGGATTTATTGATTCACACACACACCTGGTTTTATATGGGGTTTTTCAGTTGAATATCAGTTGTAAAGAAAATCACATCGACTCTATAGCAGCTTTGCTGAATGAGCTTAAGAAAAAATCGTTGGAAACCCCAAAAGGTGAATGGATAAGAGCTTGGGGGTTTAATGAAACCACAGTAAAGGAAAAGAGGTATCCAAGTATTGCTGAGCTAGATGCCATTTCAACTGATCATCCAATCATCATTACTCGTACATGTGGACATATCTGTATCGTAAACACAGCAGCTTTGGAGAAGGCTGGATTTGACGAAAAGACACAGAATCCTCAAGGTGGAGTAATTGAAAAAAATGAGAAGGGGGAACTTACAGGTAAATTAATTGAAGCTGCAAATATGAAGATGAATGATGTAGCGAGCTATACAGATGATGAACTTATGAAAGCTGTTAAAATCGCGTCGGATCATTTCATTTCAGGGGGTATCACGAGTATTCATGAAGCAGGTACTTTTGATTCTAACTGTTATCGTTTGTTACAAACAGCTATAAAAAACAAAGAAATCCGTGTTCGGGTATATGCAATAATTGGTACCATAAATGAATCCGATAAATTTGTAAATAAAATGATGAATGCCGGGATAGTAACCGGTACAGGGGATGAGAAATTTAGAGTCGGGCCGGCTAAAATATTTTTAGATGGAAGTAGCTCTGGTCCAACGATTGCAACTCGAGAACCCTACTCCAGCGATCCTAACAATTCCGGGATTCTTTATTATAGTGAGGAAGAAATATACAAAGTTCTAGGTGAAGCACATAAAAAAGGCTATCAAATTACCGTACACGCTCAAGGTGATAAAGCCATTGAAATGTATTTAAATTGCGTAGAAAGAGCGTTAAAAGAAGCTCCAAGGAAAAATCACCGTCATCGAATCGAGCATGCAGGGATTTCAACCCCAGATTTACAAGAAAGAATGAAACAACTTGAAGTCATCCCTATTCCAAACCCACCATTTCCATATGAATTTGGCGAGATATATGTTCACAATTATGGCGAACGTGTTAATTATATGTACGCTGCTCGTGATTATATAGATAAAGATATTGTTGCAGCGGGTAGTTCAGATGCACCGGTTACTGATTATAACCCTTTATTAGGAATTCATACTGCAGTTAATAGAAAAAGCCAATTTGGAGCCGAAATTGGCACTAATCAATCCATTAGTGTACTAGAAGCTATTAAACTTTACACATGGAATGGCGCTTATGCRAGTTTTGAAGAAGATATAAAAGGCAGCCTAGAGGTAGGGAAATTAGCTGATTTAGTAATATTAAATGACAGTATTTTAAAAGCTGAACCAGACCGTATTAAGGATTTGAAAGTGGAGACAACGATTATTGATGGAGAAATTGTATATCAAAAGGAGAATGATTTAATAATGAAAAATTAGATCTAAGCAAAAGGATTTGTTAATAAAAGGAGTTTCATT
>NZ_JBFUIB010000603.1:0-1966 GCF_056402095.1 Peribacillus sp. P4_C12 | reverse complement strand
CAACTACAATATAATTTAAAGGAAATAAAATCTATTAGTAGTATTCAAGATTTTTTACAAATCAGTAATACCATTGCTGTATTAAATACTAAGCTTATTGACTTATACAACTATACAAACATTCACTATTACAATTTAAACTTTGACAATGTCCTTAATACCGTTTTCATTTATAAGAAGAATGAAAGTAAGCAGAACAATATTTTACAATTAAAAAATGTACTTGAGACGATTTGTTAATTTTACTATTAATAATAGAATGTAAAAAGTTTAATAGGAATATCGCATAAAAAAAATCCAGCCGGATGGTATTGTTGTTCGTTGTTGGAAGATTCCAGGCCATTATTTAGGGTTTATTACATTCTTCTATTTGAAAGGCCGTTCAGGGGATGCGTAGAGAACTAATTATGCCGAACTAAAGCAGTAAAGAGAAGCTTATAACGAATATTCAGATTGGTTTAATTGCAACGATTCCGTATATTGCTACTTCTAATGTGATGAATTACTGGTCACCTCTAAAACTTATCGTATGGGCAGAAGACGTTTGCATGCAATTCTTTTGTATGCAAATCGTCATCCCTTGAAGTTGTTTAATCAGAAATTTAATTCACTCAGACATGAACTGTGAATGATTAACCGAGACACCTAAATGATATCAAAGTTGTATATTAAACCCGATAAAAAACTGTTTGTCTTGTAAATGTTTGAAAGAAGTTATTTTATCTGTTTTTTTTAGGAGGAAGAATTTGAAGAATGTATTACCGCCTTACTATTGTTAGGTCTGGATGCCTGCAACAGTGCCGAAAAGTGGAAGAAGTTGAATGAGGGACCTTCAGATTGCCTGTAGTGAAAAATGCCTCCTGAATAATCTTGCCTTTTAAAAAAACAAAAAAAAATATGAAGAATTACATTTTATGTGAATTCTCCACTTTAAAATCAAGCATTCATTCATATCATTCTATTTTGCAGCAGGAACTATTGGAGGATTTTCAGTAGTATAATTTTCCTTACCCGAATTTAATGTCATAAAAGCGATAAAGCAAACAACCCCGAATGAAACCAATAACCAAACTGCTCCTTTAAATGATCCTCCAAAAGCGTCTATAACAAAACCAAGAGTTAAAGGAGCAATAAAGCCAGCTACCTGAAGCCCTAGATTGACCACCCCTACCGCAGAACCCCCTATTGCTTCTGGTAAGCGTTTTAGTGGCAAGCTAAAAATAATAGTAGATAATGCCGCTGAAAATATAGGTATAATGGATTGATAGATGATCACTCCCGTTAACGTTTGTGCATTAAACATGAGATAAACGAATAATGCAAGACCTAATCCACTAAAACCCCCTATCCATTTTTCTCGTCCCTTTCTTACTTTATCTAGTACATATCCAGCGATAATATAGAAAAGAACCGATGTCATGGCCGGAATCATCTGTAATAAACCCATAGATATTAAATTAAGGCCACGTTCCTGCACCAAGTATGTCGGCATCCATGACATGACTCCCCAGCTGATGAAACCAAAGGCAAAAGAAGCAACCATCAAGCTAAGAACCAAGGGAGTTTTAAACAGCTTTATAAAAGAACCTTTTGGAGGAACTTCAGTTTGGGAATCTTCTGCTCGCGAGCTCGTTTCACTTTGACTCCCTACTTTAGGTTTTAATAAGAACCAATATAATAATCCAATCGTAAACCCGAAAATTCCAATAATACCAAACATCATCCTCCACCCAATACTAACGAGCAGAGTTGCTGCGAGTATAGGGGAAATCACACCTGCAACCGTGAGAGCAGAAAGAAACACAGACATTGCCTGGGAACGTTTTTCTTGCGGAATGGCCACTGAAATCATTTTGGCACCAGCAGGGAAAAAGCTGCCTTCCCCCAATCCAAACATAAAACGAATAATCAATAACGAGACTAAAGACCATGCTACTCCTGTCAAGCTAGTGAAAATGGTAAAACT
>NZ_JBFUIB010000602.1:0-1968 GCF_056402095.1 Peribacillus sp. P4_C12 | reverse complement strand
AAGGGCCGATATTAACGCTGTTGCAATCGTGATGCCTGCAGAAGGACCATCCTTAGGGACARCACCTTCAGGAACATGAATATGAATATCATATTTTTCATGGAAGTTCGTATCAATATGAAGTTTCTCGGTTTTCGAACGGACGTAACTAAAAGCAGCCTGAGCCGATTCTTTCATTACATCGCCAAGTTTTCCTGTCAAAATAAGCTTGCCTTTACCTGGTGATAAAGAAACCTCGATTTGTAGCGTATCGCCACCTACCGACGTGTAAGCTAATCCATTAGCGACACCGACTTGGTTCTCGACTTCCGCTTGTCCATAATGGAACATCGTTTTCCCTAAAAACTCCTCGACATTCTTTTCAGAAATGACGACCCGTTTTTTATCTCCGGATACGATGATTTTCGCAGTCTTCCGACAGATGCTTGCAAGCTGTCGTTCCAGACTCCGGACACCAGCCTCCCGAGTATAATAACGGATGATTTTAGTAAGGGCTTCCTCACGAATTTGCAGTTGGGTCTTCAATAAACCATGGTTTTCTAACTGTCTAGGCAGTAAATGATCCTTGGCAATATGAAGTTTCTCTATTTCAGTATAACCCGCAATCGAAATGATTTCCATACGATCACGAAGCGGCCCCGGAATTGTGCCCAAATTATTCGCAGTTGCAATGAACATAACTTTGGAAAGGTCATAGGTTTCCTCTATATAATGGTCACTGAAATTATGATTTTGCTCCGGATCGAGCACTTCAAGCATCGCTGCAGATGGATCTCCCCTAAAGTCATTTGACATCTTATCCACTTCATCCAGTAAAAAGACAGGATTAATCGTTCCAGCTTTTTTCATACCCTGAATGATCCGGCCTGGCATTGCCCCTACATAGGTACGGCGGTGTCCACGGATTTCTGATTCATCACGCACTCCACCTAAGGAAACCCGAACGAAATTCCGGTTCAGGGATGCAGCGATTGATTTAGCCAAGCTTGTTTTCCCAACCCCAGGAGGGCCCACTAAGCAAAGGATTGGTCCCTTCAACGAATTAGTCAATTGCTGAACAGCTAAATACTCAAGCACCCGCTCTTTTACCTTTTCCAACCCATAATGGTCACGGTTTAGAATTTTTTCAGCTTTATGAATATTCAAGTCGTCTTTCGAAGCTTTAGACCAAGGAAGCGAGATTAACCAATCAATATAGTTGCGGATGACGGAACTTTCAGCTGAGCTTGATGGAACCTTTTCATAACGGTCCAATTCCTTTAATGCTGTTTCTTTAATATGCTCCGGCATATCCGCTTCTTCTATCTTTTCAGTAAGAACGGTAATTTCACCTGTTTTACCTTCTTTATCTCCCAATTCCTTTTGAATCGCTTTCATCTGTTCACGCAAATAATATTCTTTTTGCGTCCGCTCCATGGAACGTTTAACACGCTGACCGATCTTTTTCTCAAGAAAAAGAACTTCTTTCTCGTTATTAATGATCTCAATCACACGGCTTAAACGTTTTTTCATATCAATAGTCTCAAGTACTTCTTGCTTTTCCTTCAATTTCAAAGGCAAATGCGAAGCAATTATATCAGCTAGTCTTCCCGGCTCTTCAATATCGGAAGTAGCTGAAAAGGTTTCACCGGTTATTTTCTTGGACATCTTTATGTATTGTTCAAAATAATCCAGCAAAGTACGCATTAATGCTTGATGTTCCGCATCTTTTTCATCGCTGTCTTCATATATTTTAATCTTGGCACCATAATGTGTCTCATAATCGTAAAATTCGATGACCTCTGCTCGGTTTAATCCTTCCACCAACACTCGGATTGTACCGTTTGGAAGCTTCAACATCTGTTTTACCTTTGTTAAAGTCCCCATTGTAAATAAATCTTCTTCACCTGGTTCGTCCAACGAAACATCTTGCTGTGTCGTCAAAAATATAAGATGGTCTTCCACCATTGCTTTCTCAAGGGCTTGTAC
>NZ_JBFUIB010000601.1:0-1984 GCF_056402095.1 Peribacillus sp. P4_C12 | reverse complement strand
AGATATTTATGCAAATATCATGTCTGATAAAAAGGAAGAAACAGACATGATATTTGCATAAATATCTTGATTATGGTATATTTTTATTGGAAATACTAAGAGGAACCAATGGCAAGAGTGGGGAAACCCACTCTTTCGTGTTGTATTGACCATTTATTTTGAATCCGAAACCAAGCGCATACAACGCACGTATGGAGGAAACAAATGAGTAAAAAGGTAACGGAAGTTGTAGAAGAATTAGCATTACCAATTCTTGAAGAATTGCAGCTTGAATTAGTTGAAGTGGAGTATGTGAAGGAAGGTAAAAGCTGGTTCCTTCGAGTTTACATTGATAAAGAAACAGGCGTAGATCTTGAAGATTGCGGAAAAGCGAGTGAAAAGCTCAGTGAAAAGCTTGATGAAGTTGATCCAATTCCACAAATTTATTTTCTCGAAGTTTCATCTCCCGGAGCTGAAAGGCCTCTGAAAAAAGAGAAAGATTTCCTTAATGCTATCGGTAAAAATGTTTACATAAAAACATACGAGCCCATTTTAGATGAAAAAGAATTTGAAGGAATCTTAACCAGCTTCGATGGGAACGAAGTGACGCTTGAAATCAAAATCAAGACAAGAAAGAAAACAATCGTCATTCCATACGAAAAGGTAGCTAAAGCAAGATTGGCGATTACCTTCTCTTAAGTCAAGAAAATCAATAATTAAATATCCGTAAGGGGGATCACCATGGGCAATGAGTTATTGGATGCTCTCTATATTTTAGAAAACGAAAAAGGAATTTCCAGGGAAGTTTTAATCGACGCGATTGAGGCTGCTCTTATATCGGCATATCGTCGTAACTTTAACCAAGCGCAAAATGTGCGTATCGATTTGAATCTTGGTAAAGGAACAATGCGTGTATTTGCCAGAAAAGACGTTGTAGATGAAGTATTCGATTCACGTCTGGAAATTTCTGTTGAAGAAGCAAGAGCGATTGATCCCAACTACCAGCTAGAGGATATTGTCGAAATGGAAGTAACGCCAAAAGATTTCGGCCGCATTGCTGCACAAACAGCGAAGCAAGTTGTTACTCAAAGAGTGCGTGAAGCAGAGCGCGGCATCATTTATGCTGAATTCATTGATCGCGAAGAGGATATCATGACAGGGATTGTTCAACGTCAGGATTCTCGATTTATCTATGTGAGTCTAGGTAAAATCGAAGCATTGCTTCCAGTTAATGAACAAATGCCAAATGAGCAGTATAAACCTCATGATCGTATTAAAGTTTTTATCACAAAAGTTGAAAAGACGTCCAAGGGGCCGCAAATTTTTGTATCCCGTTCACATCCTGGACTTTTAAAACGTTTATTCGAAATCGAAGTGCCTGAAATTTTTGATGGAACAGTAGAAATTAAGTCAGTTGCTCGTGAAGCAGGTGACCGTTCAAAAATCTCCGTGCACTCTGAAAACGAAGAAGTCGATCCGGTCGGTTCCTGCGTAGGCCAAAAAGGACAACGTGTCCAGGCCATCGTCAATGAATTAAAAGGTGAAAAAATCGATATCGTTAAATGGTCCGAAAATCCGGTTATCTTTGTTGCGAATGCTTTAAGCCCTTCAAAAGTACTTGAAGTTATCGTAAAAGAAGAAGAAAAGGCGACAACTGTAATCGTTCCGGACTATCAGCTTTCACTTGCAATTGGTAAGCGTGGACAAAATGCTCGCTTAGCTGCCAAACTTACTGGTTGGAAAATTGATATCAAGAGTGAAACAGAAGCCCGTGAAGCGGGTATTTACCCGGTTGAAGAACAGGAATTCCTTTTAAGCAGGGATAGCTATGTGAATGAAGAGGATATAGATTTCGAAGAGGATAACGAGTAAATTTAGAGGTGAAAAAAGATGAATAGCCGAAAAAAAATCCCGATGCGTAAATGTGTGGCTACAGGCGAAATGAAGCCGAAGAAAGAACTCATACGTATCGTTCGATCTAAAGAAGGGGAAGTCAGCCTTGATC
>NZ_JBFUIB010000600.1:0-1993 GCF_056402095.1 Peribacillus sp. P4_C12 | reverse complement strand
CTCCTGCACTTTAATATACTTTCTTTCTAAATATACTGATGAGTTATGGTATATTAATTTTGAGATTTTTTTAATTTCAACACTCGAACCAGTCATTAATCTGAAGCTATTACCACCCTTTCTTTTGTAAATACTTAACTTGATTTGATATTTGGCAAAGTATTTAATGAATTGCTCGAAAATCTCTCTTGAATTCCCTACTATTTCAAAGGAGTATCTAAATCTATTAGGGGCTTCTTTTCTAGGTGTATATGAAAATGAACCATCTCCATCTATGTAGCCTCTAATATAGTGGCGTACTAATTCTTCTTTTATATAAGGCATTTTAAGAACATCAGTTTTATTCATTACAATATTCAGCTTATTAAGGTCTTCGTAGAGTATTTGAGAGTTTAATACAAATCTAGCAAGTCTCGCCTTTCCAAATCCCCTACTTGAAGAATCATTATCAAATTCATATATCTGAGAACTATGAGCCTCAATGTGTTTTTTAAATAACTCTAAATGTTCTCTGTCAGTATGTTTGAGATTAATTTGAAGTCTAAAGGAATTCCATTTACTTGTTTTAGTAACAGAGCCATCTGYACTTATAAACCCGAGCCAATAAGCTTTTTGTTCATTATCT
Organism: Peribacillus sp. P4_C12; assembly: GCF_056402095.1. Lineage (NCBI taxonomy): Bacteria > Bacillati > Bacillota > Bacilli > Caryophanales > Bacillaceae > Peribacillus > Peribacillus sp. P4_C12. The sequence continues at coordinate 1,368 of NZ_JBFUIB010000600.1, read as the reverse complement.
ATATCTGCAAAGAAACTCTCATTAAAGAAATGTTTTCTCATCTTGTCACCTCTTCTGTATCATTACTCCTTTTTTCCAATAAACCCGAAAAAAAATGTTTAATTTTTTAACATTTTTTTTAGTTTCGTCCTTCTCCTCACCACTCTCCAATGGTTACCAATTTGCACATAATTAACCTTACTAATCTTAACGATAGTATCTTCCTTCACTACTATTCTCTTGTCATGTATTGCATATCTTTTAATTCCATCTATATCCTCAATTAAATCAGCAAGCCATATTATTTTGTTTAACTTCATTTGCGCCTCATATAAAGTTGCCGATTGCTTTTTATAAAACTGTCTGTACTCACTTAATACAGATAATTTCATATAATATTCCGGATAATTTGGCACTGCACTATAGTAAGAACGATTTATTGAAGAGACATTGCTAGATGGCTGAAATTTATCTGCATAACATATTTTATGAGCGATATTCAATTTTCGTGGTATTAATTGTGTTCTGATTTGTAACTTTTGTAAAATGTCTTTTGTATTATTTGGAATAATATTATGTAGCTTACTATCTGCTTTATTTATTTGGGTTTCAATATATTGAGCATCAAATACTATCAAACCCTTTTTCATATTGTAATAATCAAGAAAAAAAAGTAACTCATAAAAAGCCAAAACCTCTGCCACACTACTTTTGGTTTCATTTACTAGAATTCTTCTCCTTATTATGCTCTTATCTTCAAGAATAATGAAGAATGCTAGAGAAGCTTTTTTGTTTTTTACCGAAGCATCTGTGTAAGCTATAAACATGATTACCTCCAATAAATGATTTATACGGTATAATTTTCCATTAACAATTATTATCCTACTATCAATTTATTTTTTTCGCAAGGTATTTTTTTAATTATAACGAATATTCAGGATTAAACAAAACCATTGCAATATCAATGATTTTCATCACTTTTTAATTTCCCCTCATATCCAACACTTTTAAAAACCCTTAAACAAAATTATTGCAATATATTCAGTGTTAATCATTTCATTATTATTTTTTCAATATTAATACAACTCGACCTTCGTCTTGTGTAAGTTATTTTTCAAGCTGTATTGCATACGTTGACCTACTGTGAACTCACTTGATACACACAGACTGTCATATTTGCTAATATACCCCCACTCCTTTTCCATTAAAAAGAGCAGCCACAATGACAACTATGAAAAAAGTATCTATATCGTATCGAACTCATTTTAACTCAGTGCCGTGTAGATATAGGTACTACCCATCCTTCTCATATATAAGGAGACATAAAATGTGTAAAATAGCCCCCGTTATACACAAAAAAGATGAGTCTCCTCATCTCAGTGAATACTG
>NZ_JBFUIB010000599.1:0-2001 GCF_056402095.1 Peribacillus sp. P4_C12 | reverse complement strand
ATATCACCGATCACAATATCTGCCCCAAGTTTACCTGGAGCCTGCAAGAGTGCTAGTGCAAGAGGATTGGCGCTTACGATTAAAAGGGCACCTTTTTCTTCCGCAATTTTCTTAATTGCTTTTAAATCCTCAATGGAACCGAAGAAATTTGGGTATTGAACAATTACGGCGGCAGTGTCCTTATCGATTTGTTCTTGCAGCTTCCCTAAATCTGTAACCTCATCAGCAAGATTTACTTCCTCAGCTGTGTATCCCGGACCTCCAGCTACTGTATGTAAAATAGCACGGGATTCAGGATGTACCGCTTTGGATACAAGTACTTTTGAACGTCTTGTAGATGCAACGGCAAGTGATGCAGCTTCTGCAAGCGATGTAAAACCATCGTACATGGAAGAGTTAGCCACATCCATTCCTGTCAACTCACAAACCATCGTTTGAAATTCAAAAATCGCTTGTAATTCACCTTGACTGATTTCCGGTTGGTAAGGTGTATAAGCTGTGTAAAATTCGGAACGTGAAATCATATGATTTACCACACTTGGAATATAGTGATCATAGGTACCTGCACCTAGAAAAGTTGGGTAATGATTTGCATTTTTGTTTTTTGTAGCAAGCTGATTCATTTTTTTCAAAAGAAGCGGTTCAGGAACCGCCTCTGGAATGTTTAGCTCATCCTGCAGGCTAATTTCAGCTGGAATATCTTCAAATAACTCATCTATAGAAGAAATATTTAAAAATTTGAGCATTTCCTCTTGGTCCTGTTTCGTATCAGGGAGGTATCTATAAGTGGCTGTCATATTATTCCTCCCCTTCATTAGTAAATGCTTGATATTCATCTTCGTTTAGAAGTGAATCTAATTCTTCTGGATTGGACATTTCTACTTCGACTAACCACCCTGCTTCAAATGGATGCTCGTTAATCGTCTCTGGAGCGCCTTCTAACTCTTCGTTTACAGTAACTATCGTACCTGAAACAGGTGAATAAAGTTCGGAAACTGCTTTAACTGACTCGATCGTTCCCATCGATTCATTGACAGTTACTTCATCATCAATCGCTGGATTTTCAACAAAGACGATATCACCTAACGCCTTTTGTKCATAATCAGAGATTCCAATACGTACACGATTTCCTTCTAATTGTTGCACCCACTCATGTTCTTTGCTATATCGTAAACTTGATGTAACTTTTGTCATTGTTTTTTCTCCCTCTCCGTTTTTTTGATTTTTGTTATAATTCAGAAAATAAAAGACTGATTTTACTCATAGCAGGTTGTCGATTTCGGGCTGCATGTAAAGTAGCGGAAATCGACTTAAAAACTACACGATAACTCTAATAAAATATTTCCACTTATCTTTTGTAGAATGGTGCATTAACAATAACAGCTTCAATTAGTTTATTACGAATTTCCACTTTTATCGGCGTCCCCACTTCAGCTTGGTCGGCTGATACCAAGGCTAGACCTAAGCTTTTCTTCAAAGATGGTGATTGTGTTCCGGATGTAACAATACCTATTTCCTCTCCACCTTGTGAAATCACCTTGTAACCATGACGCGGAATCCCTCTGCCTGTTACTTCAATCCCTACTAATTTTCGTTTTAATCCAGCTTCTTTTTGTTCTGTAAGAGCAGATTTTCCGATAAAGTCACTTTCTTTGTTCGTCTTTACGACAAAGCCGATTCCTGCTTCAAGCGGGCTGATATCGTTACTGAGTTCTTGGCCATAGAGTGCAAGACGTGCTTCAAGTCGAAGTGTGTCCCGTGCACCAAGTCCACATGGTTGTAATCCATTCGTAGTTCCTGCTTCTAAGAGCTTTTCCCAGAGTACTACCGCTTTGTCTGCTGCTAAATAAAGTTCATATCCATTTTCTCCTGTGTAACCTGTACGGGATACAAGTATGTCGGTAATCCCGGAAGGTTACACAGGAGAAAATGGATATGAACTTTATTTAGCAGCAGACAAAGCGGTAGTACTCTGGGAAAAGCTCTTAGAAGCAGGAACTA
>NZ_JBFUIB010000598.1:0-2006 GCF_056402095.1 Peribacillus sp. P4_C12 | reverse complement strand
GTCTTGGATTCGTCCAACTCTAACACACCTACTAACCTTAAAAACCTTTGCCAATTTACCAACCTTGCTTTTTCATAAAACTGACTTGCGATGTTATAATTTAATGACCAACTGAAAGGGAAAGGAATTATTCATGACTAGAAAATTGTATTACACGTCATCAAAGACATCTCAATGGGATACAAAAATCCAGCAGATTTTCGAAGATAATGGCTTTTATTACATCATTCTTGAAGAAACTGCTTTTTATCCAGAAGGAGGTGGTCAACCTTCCGATACAGGCAGTATAGATGGAATCACTGTCCTTGACGTTACAAAAAGCGAGGATGGAAATATCCTTCACAAGCTTGAATGTAGGCCAGGTTCTGAATTTGTTCATTGTGAACTCAATTGGGAACGCCGCTTCGATCATATGCAACAGCATAGCGGTCAGCATCTACTCTCGGCTGTCTGCCGGGAACTGTTTGATGCGAATACTGTCAGTTTTCATCTCGGAACGGAAAATATAACTATTGATATAATCGCGCCCCAATGGACCGAGGAACATACGATAGCTACTGAAAAGCAGGTTAATCAATATATCTACGAGAATCGCAAGCTTCTCACATATTTTGTGACAAAAGAGCAAATACAGGCACTTCCTGTCGTCAAAATGCCAACAGTGTCAGAGAATATCCGTATTGTTGAAATTAAAGGGATTGAGTATAATCCTTGTGGCGGAACGCATGTAGAACAAACCGGGGAGATTGGCCTAATTAAAATCCTCAAAACGGAGAAACAAAAAGAACATACACGTCTATATTTCAAATGCGGTTTGAGGGCATTGAACGATTTTTCTGATAGTCTTAATGTTCTTTCAGCGTTATCGACTAAATTTAATACCGGACGAAAAGAAATAATCAACAGGGTGGAAAAATTAGAAGATGACTACAAACAACTAGCATCGACACATGAAAAACTCAAACTTGAAAATGCAAAGTTTCTTGCTGATTCCTTGCTTGAAAATAATGGGGATGGGTTCATATCTCATATTTTCGAAGACAGCTCATTGAAAGAACTCCAATTTCTTTCAGCTACAATGGTTCAAAAAGAAAAAGTGCTCGTGTTATTTGCATCATATAAGGAACAAAAGATCCTGCTCGCGCACAGTGGGTCCTCCTCCATTCATTGCGGACAATATTTTAAAGAAACACTCAGCTCGTATAATGGTAAAGGCGGGGGTAATGAAAAGTCTGCGCAAGCGGGGTTTGCTTCACAAAATGATTTAATGGCTTTTTACGAATTCACAGCTGAACAAATTCGCTCAAAATTTGGTCATGATGAATAAAAAGCATATGTGGTAAAAAAATCATTATAGTGGTGGAATTCATATTATTTTCACTTCGAAGTTATAGAACAGAAAATAAAGGAGAGAGGACAAATAATTCCCTCTCTCCCTTTCACCCCTTATTCTTCTATCTTTAGATGCTCTAACCCACGTTCTTCAATATGAAGGTGATATTTTTCTTCGAGTTCCATAATTCGTTTAAATGCTTCCTCTTGAGTATACTCTTGAAGGTTCGATTCCTTTGCAAACTCTTTTCTTGCCATGTGATAGGCAAGCTTATCCCTGAACACCCCTTCTTCATATTCATCTATAACTTCATGAAGTTTATTTTCCAATTCATGACTCAAATCATATATTTCATATTCCTTCACAAAGTGGATTCCTTCCATGCCAAAATCCTTTGCATAGGAATTCAGGTATTGTTCTAAGTCACTAAACTCATTATTATTTTCAATATCGGAAGCAACCCAATATCCATACTGAACCATTTTGAACAATGTTTCATATTGTTTTTTCGTAAAATTAATTTTCATTGTTTACTCCTTTTCAGGTCATCTCTACAACAAAAAGAATAAACCGTATTGGAACAAAAGTCCAATACGGTTTATAATCAATCCAATATTTCAGTTACAGAAAAATAAGCTGCTTTTTCAGTATCTACGACATAATGGCAATCGCC
>NZ_JBFUIB010000597.1:0-2024 GCF_056402095.1 Peribacillus sp. P4_C12 | reverse complement strand
GGCATGGCAACCGATAGTTCACCGAGACAAAGCATCGTTAAATACATGATAAAACCGCCAACTATGTAAGAGAGAATAGCACCGATGGCCCCTGCTTCATGAATGGTGTAGCCTGAACCAATGAAAAAGCCTGTACCAATACATCCCCCTATTGAAATCATAAATAAATGTCTTGCTTTCATGCTCCGTTTTAATTCATTTGGTTGATTTTCTATTGTTTTCATTGAAAAACTCCTTTACCTGATGGGTGCAAACGGTTTCATTTATGTTAGGACGTTTTTAGGGAATTAATGTTTCTCCATTCACAAGTTTTATGCTTTGATTTCAATCTTAGGTGATAGTATCCCTCGAATAAGAGATTGCTTCTGCATGTAGAGAAACAGGAGTTAACATAGGTACCAATGCAAAAATAATTTCGATGACGCCGCTTAAGAAAGAAAAAGAAGCCAAACGTCTGGAAACTATGGATATAAATTGATTCATGTGGGCCATCCGTCAATGGGGAAGAAGCCCGCAGATGACAATATGGGCTTTTTTCAATGGACCATCTTTTTAAAAATTTGAGATTAATAAAATCGCTCTATATTTCTATCAATAACAGTTATCTCAAAAAAGTTCGACTATTTAACATCAGCCAGTAAATGAGGAGTGATAAGGTGATCGTCCGCTCCATAAAGTAATTTTTCTCCAAGCAAAGAGCCCATTAATGCGACAGCAACTTCAGCTGTTTTATTATGTTCGTCCAATATTGGATTTATCTCTACAAACTCTGCGGATGTAATGATATTGGCTTCAGCTAGCATTTCCATGGCAAGATGGCTCTCACGGTAACTAATACCTCCCATGACAGGCGTTCCTACTCCCGGTGCATCGTCTGGATCAAGGCCATCAAGGTCAAGGGATAAATGAACAAGATCTGTACGTTCTTTAAGATAGGCAATCGATTCATCCATTACTCTTGTCATTCCCAATCTATCAATCTCATGCATTGTATATACTTTAATACCCTTTTCTCTAATTAACTCTTTCTCACCTTGGTCCAAGGAACGGGCACCAATAATAACAATATTCTCTGGTTTGATTTTTGGTGTATATCCACCAATGTTAGTCAGTGCAGGGTGGCCAAGTCCCAAACTTACCGCTAGAGACATACCATGTATATTTCCTGAAGGAGAAGTTTCGGCTGTGTTTAAATCGCCATGCGCATCATACCAAATTACCCCTAAGTTCTCAGAATGCTGTGCTAAACCTGATAATGTTCCGATAGCTATACTATGATCTCCACCTAAAACTAAAGGAAATCGATTTAATTGAGTGACTTCAGCAACTTTTTGACTTAATTTTTCATTGCCTTCTGCTACATCCTGTAAATTCTTTAAATTAGTATCTGTATCACTTTGTGCTCTCTCTCGTATCTCTACTTTAATATCACCTTCATCATGGACAGTATAGCCAATGTTTTCAAGTCTTTCACTCAAACCTGCATATCTGATAGCACTTGGACCCATATCTACTCCTCTTCTAGTTTGACCAAGATCCATTGGAACACCAATAATTGAAATTTCTTTCTTCATGTATAATTCTCCCCCTTCAATTTTTCTTCCCTAGTATAAGGGTAAAAGGATAGATGACTCAACTCGACATTTTTTTGAATATTTATACGATTGAGAATAGAGAGAAAGGCATGGTAAAAAACGCCTATTGACAATCCGTGAATTATACAAAACCTTCCTAACGAGGTTATATGTTATGTTTAAATACAGTGTTTTAAATTAGTACATAATCACGATGCTTAAAGAGCTGCAAACCTCATTAATGAGAGGGGGTAGTTCTTTCAAATTAGACTTCCTAGTGAAGAGATAATTGATTTCTGGAGTTATAAATACCTTAAGCAAATCAATATACAAGCAGGAATTAGAGCAGTTACTAATATAAACCAAGGAAGGATTTTATATCTTCATATTGAATATATTAGGTAGACAGTTTTTTTCAGCATAAGAAAAATTTCTAATAGTATATTATTC
>NZ_JBFUIB010000596.1:0-2042 GCF_056402095.1 Peribacillus sp. P4_C12 | reverse complement strand
TCCTATGCCTTCAATCAACAATTGACATAACGGTCCAACGATCCATACAACGTGTAATTGGAACCATGATTGGTATTTCCGTTATTGTACTCATTGCAAGACATATGAGTATAAATGGATGGAATTTAGGACTATTAATTCTTTTAGGATGTTATATCACACAGTGGTTAAAATTTAACAAAACAGTAATTCATCAAGTCGCACTCACGATATTATTTGTCTTTGTACTTGAACACCAAACGAAACATTATGCCATAGATAGAATGACAGATACTCTGGTCGGTGTAATTATTGCAGTTTTGATACAGTTTGTTTGGTTCCGTCTAATTTTCAAGAGAAAGCAACAAGCCCGATAGAAAAGATTTACACAAATGACGTTTCTTTTTATTAGTCATGTATTTTCAAAAGTTCAGATTTATAAAAATCCCTTCGCAAAACTATGGATTTATTTAATTGAATTAGTGGAAACCTTTTTTGGGGCATTAATCAGGCAGCTGCTAAATCCATTAGAATTAAAATACTGCCCGATAATCACCCGATTAATCTTGAGCTAATTTTGAGTTATTATCCGTGTTTCCGTTCTTTTCTAATTCATATACTCCTCCAATAGCCTGTAATGAGTTTCCTGTAGATTGAAATAGGTTTCCAATAATGTTTTCTGAATGGCCTGGGAAGGGATTGAGCTCGATTCCGTGTCCCACGTTAATAAGTCCACCTAACGCTTGTATCCAGTTACCGGTAATGAATATTTTCTGTGCTGTTTGTTTTTTTAAAGTCAATAACCACCCCAGTAATGAAGGTAGTATTCCCAATTGACTGAAATTCCTCGCCAACCTATTAATAGGTTATAGGTTATAGCCTATGTTTATGAAAATTGATGTTTTTATGTCGTATACGATTCCTCATAACTTACGGCATCATATCCAACGCCCCGCCTCTTTAATCAAAAGAAAAGAAAGATGCCGTCGCGATCATCCCCCTGTTTAATAAAAGCACCCTATTAACTAGGTTAAGTTTTTTGTGACTTGTTCCACCAGTAATTATTGTAGTGTAAACGAAAAAGATAAGAAGCTCCCTATTACAACCTTCACCTTATGTTCATTTTATGTAATAGGTTTCAGGTGCTTATAGGTACTTATCTGATTCATATTGCATGTCGTTATCCCATATAACATTATAGTGATACCTTATTATTCGCATTATATAAAAATTCTTAGGCAATGGGAGGAAGATTCATGGGGAAGTCTGGATTCGTACCTGACAATACAAACATAAAAAAAACAAGTGGAACCCCTAACCTCTTTTTCGACTCGAAGGATAATATCTTCCACGAAAGAGACCCTGAAAATGTTGTATTTACGGTTACTTCGACACAACTTCCTGCAATGGTGGGAGGTGCTTTTAGTGACGTTTATCTTACAAAGGGACATATTCGGGAACCTCATTGGCATCCTAACGCTTGGGAGTTAGATGTTRTWRTTTCRGGTGAAGCCCAAATCTCAMTTRTTGACCCAGATACTAATAAATTGCATACCTATATTGCAAAACCTGGTCAAGTTGTTTTTATTCCCATGGCTTGGTGGCATTGGATTTTACCTAAGTCAGAAAAATTGCATATGCACCTGTTCTTTAACAATGACCTATTTGAATCAGCAGAGGGTTCTAACATGTTGCGACTAACACCACCAGAAGTTTTCCAACTTGCATACGGTGTTGATGCTAACAAAATTGCCAGTGCATTAAATCCAATTAAAGAATCAGTCGTAATTGGACCGCCTATTCCTTTAACTCACCAACCTTTGAACAGGAACACTGGATTTGTCCCTGACAATACAAACATAAAAAAAACAAGCGGAACACCTAATCTCTTTTTTGACTCAAAGAATAGTATCTTCCACCAAAGAGACCCTGAAAATGTTTTATATGAGATAACCTCGACCCAAATTCCTGCAATGGTGGGAGGTGCTTTTGCAGACCTCTATCTTACAAAGGGACATATTCGGGAACCTCATTGGCATCCTAACGCTTGGGAGTTAGATGTT
>NZ_JBFUIB010000595.1:0-2043 GCF_056402095.1 Peribacillus sp. P4_C12 | reverse complement strand
CTCCACAGCGATGGAGAATATTTATGTCGTTATCTTCTAGCGCTAATACTAACTTTTTACCCATTTCAACTTCAAAAGTTCCTTGGTTAAATACAGTTACGTAAGGCATTTTATACCACCTCATATATATAATATCTTCCAATTGGTCTTTAACATATTTATTGTCTTACCTTGCCCATATGACATAAAAAAATGTAAAGTCATTCCTGATTGATGTAAAAGATGAATGAAGAAATGGAAAACTCGTTTTGCTTTCATTAATGAATAATAACTCTCATGAAGACAAACTTTAAGTACATTAATAAATCTAGATTGAACAAGATGTAAGCCGATATAAATAATATAAAAATCTAGATTGAACTTTTTGCGTTCAATGATGATTATCGCAAAAAAGAGAGAAAAAATAGAAGGGAGGTGCGTGTCTGTGAATAATGGTAATTGCGATTTTTCACCAATGAAACAAATATTAAAAGAGGATATTCGCCAAGTAATAACTGAATTACAGAATAACTTAGAAGCAATGGATAATGAAAACTATTGTCTTCTTGGAAACTTTGAAAAAATCAAAGAAAATTTTGTCTACATTGACATGAAAGCTGCAACTTTTTATTTAAACTGTTATTTGTCTCCGTTTACGGACAAATATCCCGAATTATCAATTTGTGTACAAAATATGTCGAATCTGAGACATGGTGGCTTAATTGTGATTCAACGAGAAGATTCTCTTGAGTCTTTGATTCAACCAGGAATTTCAATTGGAGCAGAATTAACCCATTCTTTATTGGAATCAATATTTTTCCCTGGAAATCCACTACATGATGGTGCTGTACTGGTTACTCTTAATCATATTGATTCCGCAGCAAATGTCCTTCCACTTTCAGACAGATCATCAGAGGGTAAAAAACTTGGAACACGCCATCGTGCTGCTTTAGGTTTAACTGAACGAAGTGATGCTCTTGTACTGGTAGTATCTGAGGAAACAGGTAGAGTTTCATTTGCCTTAAATGGGAACCTGTATCCAATTACTAATCATGGGTCTCTATAGAGGAATGAAAGCCATATGTCTTTTCTAATAATACCAGCTGTTTATAATTACAGTCGCATAGGCATTAATTAGCTTAATGGTTTGTTAAAGCCGGGAAGAAAATGATTTGAAAAAAGGGATAATCGAAATGATCAAAACAATTGTCCTTATTTGCGGCAGCTTAAGAAAAGAATCTTATAATTGAATCATTGCTGAGGCATTTACCAGACCAGGATGATTCAATCGAATTTCGCTGGAGAAGCTGTGCAAGCTCATGTTCTTCCGTTTCAAAAAATACTAATTTCGCATGTACTTGAAAAGATTGACTCCAATCATAGAATGATTACTGACGAAAAAACAAAAAGATATCTTCAGCGTTATTTACAACAAAATATAGTTTAGATTAGGTTCATTATTTTGGACGATTCAATATGATTCGTGGTCAGCAGACGATTCAGAAGGGAATACCATTGAATCAAGAGATAAACAAGTAGTCAAGCGCTTTTTCAAGAAAACCTTGGCTATTTCTCATGTTTATAAACCTCGTGTCATAACATTGGATAAAATCCAGCCTATCCTRTAGCGATTCAAGAGTTAAAAGAAGAGAAATGCATGACTTCAGGCATGCAAATAAGGTAAGTTAAACATCTGAATAATATGGTAGAACAGGACCATCGTTTTATAAAGTTGTGAGTTCGTTTGTCACTTTAGGAGTTATTTTCCACCTATTTTATTTTGCACATTCATCTTAAAAAACACAACTCTCATCACATGGGGTGAAATCAGGAAACTGCATTTAACGTTAAGGAAATTCAAATATATAAGCCCAATTTCTCGGTGTTGTACGTGAGAAATTAGGCTTTATTTACTTCATAAAAGCGTCATTGGTGGAATATTAAAAATTCCGAAAAAACCACATAAATGACTTCTGTACAGTCAGTGTATGATTAGCAGTGAAATAAGAATCTTCAACTTAGCCCCTTCACTATTAGGGAAGTTCTTTTTTCTTAATACACCCG
>NZ_JBFUIB010000594.1:0-2045 GCF_056402095.1 Peribacillus sp. P4_C12 | reverse complement strand
TTAAAAAAACTATATGAAAAGGGAGCCTCCAGCAAGCAAAGTGAAACTCTCAAAATCTCCATAGTCCTTCTACCTTTCCCTCCGAAAAGTATCACACAATTTTAAAAGCAGGTTTCCTGGCTTACGCTTCAATTTACTTTTGTCCCTTCCCAGCTCTAGGCCAGTGGTTATCGACAATTTCATCAGCGTTACAGTAGCGGGGGCTGCATCGGATTCTCACCGATTTCCCTATTATCCCTTGCGTGTTCATACAAGAGCACTTTTAAATTGAAATATTTGGTTTTATAATAATATATTTCTAGTTAACTTTATCTATCATATAACAACTTTTTTAAAATTCAATAGTTTATTCCGACTGTTTTGAAAAGTTTAATGGTGAAAATCCAGCTTCATGCCTTTCCTCTCAGCGATTTTATCCTTCTCAAAAAAAAATATGAATAGAGTGTAGATGGAATCATTGCTTTATGGTACAATAAACGAGAATTTTCAAAAAATTACATAAGTTTTATGGTGCTAGATTCCTCGGAATTTAGCTTAATAGGGAAGTCGGTGTAAATCCGGCGCGGTCCCGCCACTGTAAAGGGAAGTCCTAATACGTAAAGTTTAATCCACTGTCAATCGAGATGGGAAGGATGTATGAGGATGATGATCCAGAGCCAGGAGACCTGCCATGAAGCGTGAAACTGTTTCAACCTACGAGGATGGGTGTGCGGATCAGGCAGATAAGCTAATATTTGTATTATGCTGCAAACTTACTGTTCATTACGCACTTCTTTCTTTTTGAGAGAAGTGCTTTTTATGTTGCCCGCCACTTCTCTTCTCAGCTTTAATCATTAAAAATAAAAGCGTTGAAAGGAGAAAAAATGAATAAAGCCAATTGGAAAATACTTTATTTTGTCATTTTACTACTCTTCATACCAAAGAAGGCAATGGCCATGCATATTATGGAGGGCTTCTTACCGATCGAATGGGCGATATTCTGGTGGGCTGTGACACTTCCATTTTTAATCTTGGGTTACCGTTCCATTAGGTCTAAAGTGAAGGAAAACCCAGAAACAAAAATGATGCTGGGTCTGTCCGGCGCATTCGTTTTTATTTTATCAGCTCTAAAAATCCCTTCCGTTACAGGAAGCTCTTCACACCCTACCGGCGTCGGTTTAGGTTCAATCTTGTTTGGGCCACTGGCCATGAGTGTCGTCGGTTCTATTGTTCTGTTATTTCAAGCTGTATTACTAGCTCATGGAGGACTAACTACGCTAGGAGCCAATGCTTTTTCCATGGCTGTTTGCGGGCCGTTCATTGCTTATTTTGTATTCAAAGGCACTACTAAATTAGGTTGGTCCTTTTCTCTTGCTGTTTTCTTAGCAGCAACTTTCGGAGATTTGGGCACCTATGTGATAACTTCTGTACAACTTGCTTTAGCTTTCCCATCGGAGGTAGGGGGATTTATGGCCTCATTCACTAAATTTTCAGGAATCTTCGCCCTTACCCAAATACCTTTAGCAATCAGTGAAGGTTTATTGACAGTCGTTGTCATGAATTTCTTGAAGAAATACAATCTAGGCGAATTGAAATTACTGCGAGTGTTATCTAAGGAGGCTCGTTAGCATGAAAAAAAGTTTATTGTTGCTTTTTCTAGTCGTCATACTTGCTATAATTCCGTTAATCACCCAACAAGGAACAGAATTTGGTGGAGCTGATGGAGTGGCGGAAGAAGCCATCACTAAAATCCAACCGGAATATAAGCCTTGGTTCAACAGTATCTGGGAGCCGCCAGGTGCAGAAACCGAAAGCTTATTGTTTGCTCTCCAAGCCGCGATTGGCGCCGGATTCATAGGATACTTCATCGGCGTTATGCGACAAAAAAATAAACAGGCCGTTCAAGAAAAGGACGAACAGGAAAAACATGTTACTCATAGATAAATACGCCTATTTCAACCGGCTAAAGCATGTACATCCTTTAGAGAAAATGATTTTTGCCCTCTCCCTTTTGTTGTTTTCTTTAGCAGTGAGGGATACGACCGTCTCACTCATCACCTTTACAG
>NZ_JBFUIB010000593.1:0-2051 GCF_056402095.1 Peribacillus sp. P4_C12 | reverse complement strand
CCAATTGTATATGGATACTATATCGTTATAATAGATTTTGGTATTCTAAATAGTTATTACTCTTACTATTTGTTAAAATATAAATAAATAAACTAGAGATAACGGGGAGAGAATGTGAAGCGGAAACGGAAGAAATCAAACGCTATTTTTGTAATCTTTATCCTGCTTTTTGTATTTTTGCTCATGAAGCAGGTCATGGAAATTTCAATTGGGGGAAATGTCTTCACACCAGTGAATCCACCTGATTCGTTTGCGAATGTGAAAAAGTATAGCAACGTTCTGCACGATGAGTTAGCAAAATATGGGCTTGAGGAGCACACATCGACATTGATAGCCCTTATGCAGCAGGAAAATCGTGGGCGGGGTGGTGATCCAATGCAGGCGTCTGAATCGGCGGGACTCGATCCAAATACAATTACCGATCCTACCGAAAGCATCAGGTATGGAGTGAAACATTTCCAGCGGATTATCAAATATGGGAATGAAAAGAACGTGGATTTCTCTACAATTATTCAATCTTATAATATGGGAATTGGTTATATTGATTACATTGCAAATGCAGGAGGGAAGCATACTGAAGAGCTAGCGAAGCAGTTCTCGATGCTCCAAGTTGAAAAGAATCCTACGCTTTATGATTGCGGAGGCGACAAAGGAAATTTCCGATATCCATATTGCTACGGTGACTTTTCATATAGTGCAAAGGTAGCTAAGTACATTGATGAACTTGCAGATAGTGTACCTACTCATGTAAATGGAGAGTAAATAGGTGAAGCATCTTAACGGACTCACCTGTGTTTTCAGTTCATCAAATTTGATCCTATACATTTTTAGATTTAAAAACCGATTATAATCTGAGTGCTCAGCACCTCGGACATGGACTTTTAACATCTGGTTATAGTCCATGTCGATATGAGCGAGAACTATTGAAAGCTTGTTCGGTATCGTAGAAGCATCATTGAAGAAAGAGCACGACAACATTACCTAATTCAAAAAGTACGTACTAGAGGGGTAAACATAAACAACAATCTAGCTCGGTTGTATTTGATATTATGAGCGTTTTATCTAAGGATATGCTTCGTGGCAACGCCGAAAGTGAGATCCTGCTATATGTCGGGATCATATGACCCAATTTTGTATTAATCATTATATTGATTTGATTTTGTCAGGCCATTTTTTGTTTAATGCACATATAAATGTTTTCACGTTCTTTTTATCTACCATAATGGGGGAATACACGTAGGAAAGCGTTCTGTTAAAGGACTCATTTTTCAACTGTATAATTGAAAGAGTCTTATGCAGAATGTCTCTTTCAATGACACTACGGGATAAGAGAGTTAGCCCCATACTATTTTTTRTAAGTGTTTCTTTAATCCCTTGATTACTGCTTATGGTAAGAAGCGATTTAACTTTCAAACCATTTGAACGAAGGAAGTGGTTAAGATATTCTCGTGTACCTGATCCCACTTCTCTGGTTATCCATGCTTGATTCTGAAGGTCAGCAATCGTAACTTCATCTTTACAAGCGAGTTTATGATTGTTTGAAGAAACTATAAATAACTCATCCTGCAAAAAAGCGTGTACGGAAAGTTCTTTTTCATTTGTTTGACCTTCTATTAAACCTATATCTACTTGATATAACCTGACTGATTGTACGATTTCTTCTGTGTTTCCAATTACAACTTGAAGTTCAAGTTCCGGAAAGTCTTTTTGAAGGTCAATAAGTAAAGAAGGCAATATATACTCGCCGATTGTAAAACTTGCTCCTATTTTTAATTCTCCTTTTATAGATTTATCATGTTCTTGAATGTCTTGTCTGGTCTGTTCATAGATTGTGATCATTTGCTTAGCGCGATCATAAAGAATTTCTCCTGTTAAAGTGACTTTTAAGAATTTAGGAGAGCGGAGAAATAATTTAGTTTGGAACTCTTCTTCTAATTTTTTTATGTGCAAACTAACACTTGGTTGTGACATAAGAAGCATTTCTGCTGTTTTTGTAAAATTCTTGACTTCTACAAGGGTCACAAAAGTTTTTAAAGCATCATAGTACATRA
>NZ_JBFUIB010000592.1:0-2053 GCF_056402095.1 Peribacillus sp. P4_C12 | reverse complement strand
GAACAAAGCTGCCGCAGCTACTTTTATCGCAGGGATGGGCGTTAATTTGACCGTATTTAAGTCGGCTAAGCATCTTGCCCATGGACTGGTGTGAGTCCCGGAAATTATGAAAATGCTGATAAAAAAACAAGTAAAACCACACAAGGAAACAAAGCATTAAAAACGATGGCCGTAGAGTTTGTACTCGCAACCTCAAGGCAAAGTAATCGAATTGCTTCACATCGAAAAAGGATTACCAAACGGCAGGGAAAAATGAAAGGACGAATTGATTCTGCTCACTTATTATTGACGATTGCTTTCAACATCTTAAAAACAGGAGAACTCTACATGATCTAGGCTCAAATTACCTTGAAGAAAAACAAATTAACGAAGAATTAAAAATGATCGAATTCCTAAAAAAGAAAGGCTATTCAATCGCTCCATCTGAACAACAAACTGCATAACCAGTTAATATAACGACATAGYACATTTACGTCCTTCAAAAAATTAAAATATGGTGGGCTTATGTTGTATGGCCTTTCACGAATATGTTTTCATACAAAAAAGGTTGCCTCTGCAACCTCTCATAGTGAAGTAAATCACCCAGTTGTTTAACAACATAAATAAAATAGGATTTTTTCTAATTAAGATAACCGTAGAGTGTGTTTTGTAATGACATCAATCAATGCATCCCAATCGTTATAGTGAAGCTCATGCCCTGTACCATTCAATGTGAATAAGTCTGCATCTGTAATTAAGTTAGCAAGCATCTTCCCATGTTCGTATGGAATAATTGGATCTTCAGTACCATGGATGATCAAAGTAGGAACAGTTATTTCTTTCGTTCTCGTTAGGTATGACTCACCTCCCGATATTAGACCATGGTTATTCATGCTGGCTATGTTGTTAGACCTTCTTATTTCTTCGATTGCCAATCGGTGTACACGCTGTTCATCGAATGTATGTCTTGATCCAGAGATTATTCTCCATTTGCCTACGATAAATTCAATAATGGATTGGTCATTGGTCCAGTCTATTGCACCTGCTTGACCAAAAAATTTTGTCACTTTATCCTCCATTGGAGGTAGCTCTGGTGCAAAATTTGATGTCGCAATAAGGGTAACTGTCAAAACCCTTTCAGGGTGCCTTAATGCAATCATTTGAGTAAGCATGCCGCCCATTGACATCCCTACTATATGGGCTTGCTCAATACCATAACTATCTAACACATGAATAGCATCGTCAGCCAAATCTTCAAAGGAGTATTCTGGGTTTCCTGGTGGATAAGTAGTTGAACGGCCAACATCACGACTATCATACCGAATGACATATAGGCCCCGGTCTGCTAAGCGTTGACAGAAATCTTCTTCCCACCATACCATAGATGCAGTGGCTCCCATCATCAGTAAAATCGCTGGATCATTTACATTACCAAAGCTTTCATTAAAAATAGTAATTCCATTCACTTTGATTGTTTGTTCGCTCATTTAAGATCCTCTCCTTTAAAATGAGTTTTACCATGAAAAATATGAGGACATGCTTTGTTTTAGACTAATACTATTTTTCTACACATATTTTACATAACATTAGTTGCACGAGTTAGTTGAATGAACTTATTATTCTTTGTCCAAATCATCATCTAAGAATGATGACTTTTTAGTTTCTTCGATACCATACTTCGATTCAAGGAGTTGACCAATTTTTGAACGGTTAATACCGTTTTTTACAGCATTTTCAATTACTAAATATAGAATAAATAACGATACAATAAATATAATAATCGATTTGAACATTTTTATTACCTCCATCACAAATAACTAATAAACCAATTATATCAAAAGTATTATTCTTCCAGTAAACTGGCCCGTTAACTTCATAAGAAAAAGAGCTGCAGAAGTGAACTGCACCCCAATTGTTAGACAACATCTAATAATTGGAGGTGCAGTTTTTTTGACTAAATATACGATAGACGAAAAATCACATGCAGTTTTAGAGTACTTAGAAGGGAAAAAATCCTATAAATCCATTGCACAAGAAAGAAATGTAGAATCCATTGCACAAGAAAGAAATGTAG
>NZ_JBFUIB010000591.1:0-2061 GCF_056402095.1 Peribacillus sp. P4_C12 | reverse complement strand
CTCCATATATAGACAGATTAGTGTGCTTTCTTTTTTCTGTCTACTAAAAGGGGATCATATCAATTATGTCGGGTGTTGTTTTTGTACAATGGATCCGAAAAAGGGAATTAATTCAAAGAAACATGTCAGGTTTTCCTGTGCACGTTTTTTTTGATATTTTCAAGGCTGAATCGTTGGCGTGGGACGCCTGAGGTGATAACATAACTTTAACCACAAATAAAGGAGATGTTTAGTAAGATGGTAGATGAAGTCATTTTGGACGATGTATCACTGCATGTTACTGATTTTCATGCAGAAGTTATAAAAGATTCTGAAGGTAGAGAATTCAGAAAAGTCAGTTTTAATTTCGAGGTAACTAATAGTGAATATCATGATATAACAACACTGCTATATCAAATGGTATTTGATATAAAGATCCCTCAGTCAAACGAGGAATTTCGCGGAGAGATTTTTAACTATGCTACTTCGGTTACGAATCTTTATGAAGAAAATGCTGTGGGAGATTTTTCACTAGTCTTATTGGAAGTAAACGAACAAGAATGATTCTATTGCCAGCCTTGTAAAGATATGGGTTACTGTCTATAATACATAGTAACAATTATTCTATACATATGAGGTGGTTCTTTGCTTGGAGGCTGGTTTTTATGGTTTATTCTATTTTGGGTAGCCCTATTAATAATCTTGATGAGCATCGGTGGTTTTTTCATGTTTCGGAAATTCTTAAAAAGGTTTCCTAAAGAGGATGGAAAATCCGATATGGATTGGGAAGAATATTATTTGGACCAAACAAAGCACTTATGGTCAAAGCAGCAAAAGGATTTACTTGAAGATTTAGTGAGCCCTGTACCAGAACTTTTTCGTGATGTTGCACGACATAAAATTGCTGGTAAAATCGGTGAATTGGCGTTAAAGGAAAAAGCGGGAGATATTACAGAAGATTTAGTAATACGTGGCTATATCATTGCCACGCCCAAACGTGATCATAAATTTTTACAAAAAAAATTAGCTGAACGAAAAGTAAATATGAGTCCATATGAACATTTATTTAGCTGATATTAAGGAGAAGGTAGACTCTTTAGAGTGTGCCTTTTTTTTGTTTGAAAAAAGATGTGCTTCAAATCATGGTAAAAATTAGAACGTTTGTACCCAATCCATGCTATCCTTTCAAATTTTGATATAATAATAGTAAGTAAAAATGAGGACGGAGTGAAACTATGAAATTTATCCATACGGCTGATTGGCATTTAGGGAAAATTGTTCACGGGGTACATATGACAGAAGATCAAAGACATGCACTCCTGCAATTTATTGAAATAGTAGAAGAAGAGAAACCGGATGCAGTTGTGATTGCCGGTGATTTATATGATCGTTCTGTTCCACCGACGGAAGCGGTAGAGCTTCTTGATGAAATTCTTTATACCATTAATGTGAAAATGAATACACCGATCGTTGCGATATCGGGAAATCATGATTCGGCGGAGAGGCTGTCATTCGGTTCATCATGGTATCGTCATAGCCAGCTATACATTCATGGGAAATTGACAAAAACATGTGAACCGGTCCGTATTAAGGGCGTGAATTTTTATTGTGTCCCATATGCAGAACCTGGTACCGTTCGCCATCTTTTTGAAGATGAAAGTATTCATTCTCATCAAGAAGCAATGAAACGGATAACTGGAACTATTGCGGAAACATTCAATCCGAATGAACCAAATGTTTTCGTTGGACATGCCTTTGTATTAGGTGGTAAAACGAGCGATTCAGAACGTGTTTTGTCAGTAGGCGGTTCTGGGTGTGTTTCATCTGATTTATTTGATGCGTTCGACTATACGGCACTTGGACATTTACATAGCCCAGATGCGATACGCCATCCAAAGGTATATTACTCCGGCTCACTATTGAAGTACTCTTTTTCTGAGGCCAAGCAAAATAAGTCGTTATCCATTGTCGAGATGAAAGAAGATGGCAGTTTCGATATGCGATATCGATCTTTGATGCCTATGCTTGATATGAGGGAACTGGCAGGCACAATGGAAGAGTTACTTGACCCTGCTTTTTATC
>NZ_JBFUIB010000590.1:0-2062 GCF_056402095.1 Peribacillus sp. P4_C12 | reverse complement strand
TACAGCTTCTTCTATAATATATTGAATAGTTGGTTTATCCACGATTGGAAGCATTTCTTTTGGCATTGCCTTTGTAGCAGGTAAAAAGCGTGTTCCCAATCCCGCTGCAGGTATAATTGCTTTTTGTACTTTTTTCATTAATTTGTAGCTCCTTCATACTTTAGAAAATGTAAAAAAAAAACCTTTCAACAATTACAATTGTTGAAATTTTTTTAATCAAATGGATACCTCTTATATTAAAAGAAAATTCATAAAGGTAATTAACTAATGTTCATTCCAGTGTTAAAAATAAATTGAAAAAACACTAAAAATTTCTTAATCACATTATTGATAGTAACATAGACTCATTTTTTGTAAATATTTCAGAATAAATACAATAAAATTTGTAATTATTAATATTTTGAGGTAATTTCATATTTGATTTTTTTAAAAATAAAAAGACCTACAGAATTTGTGTTTCTGCTACCCCATTCATAACTTAACTTCTTAATCTTATTATGAATGGTTCTATCACTTACATGATGATGTATCGCTATCTCTTTAATAGTCATTTTTTGTTTGCGATTTTTTTTGATGATGTCTTTTACTAGCATTTCTCCCCATAGCTTCTAAGTATAACTATGGTGGAAATGCACCTAATCCATCAGAAATTGATTTAAATTCATTAGATAGTAAATTGGTAGCAAAGAACGGGGCTCTAGAGGGTAAAAGGACGGATCATCCATAGTTATATTGACATACTACTACATGGTAGTAATCCCAAAACAAAAAGGAGTATCGAGGATTTTCCTTTGATGAGGATATTTTTGATAGTGTAGACAAAAGGAAAAAAGTTAGAATTAGTAATCCAAGCACTGAGTTTGTCCAATAGCGGTATTCGCCAGTACAAGTTGACTCTATTATAGAATGGAAGAATATTGATTTACTTGTAAATATACATACACCTATAATAGAGTCAATCTTTGCCATTCCTTGTTAGTCAGGTACGTTCACCCTTTTTATTTTAATGGATATCCCTGACTTATTAGGCAATATTCTGAGATGCTCTCATTCTCTATTCTAGATAATCAAAGAGTTAAGTTTCCTTCGAATATTGTCACTGCATTTCCAGAAAGTTTAACTATATCTTCTACTACTTCAACCTTTATTACGCCCCCTCTTTCTGACGCTTGATAAGCTTGAAATATATTTTTGTTCAGCTTACTTTTCCAATATGGCCCTAAACAGCAATGTGCAGATCCTGTTACATAATCTTCGTTAAGGCCTTGGGCTGGAGAAAAGAAACGAGAAACAAAATCATATTCACTCGAATCTGATTGACTCGTTACAATGATGCCGCGAATAGGTAACTGAGCAATTAAGTCTATATCGGGATTTAAGTTTCTTACGATTTCTTCTGATTGAACTTCAATTAGGTAATCCCATTTGTTTTGACCAACATAAGTAGGAGCAACGCCTAAAGCCTTAATTAGTAAGTCAGGAGCAATAGCCTCCTTCTCTATTAATGACGGAAATTCCAACTGTACCATTCCATCTACCAATTTTGAAGTAAGAACTCCACTTTTCGTTTGATAGACAATTGGTTTATTTTTTTGTGCGTATCCTTTTCCCCATAAAAAGAAAGAACTTGCTAGTGTTCCGTGACCGCAAATAGGTATTTCAATAGAAGGAGTAAACCATCGTAAATTACATTCATTTTTATGAAGATTAATAATAAATGCAGTAACAGGTAAATTAGTCTCTTTAGCTATCTGTTGCATCCACTCTGTGTTCTTTTCCTCGCTAAGAAAACAAACAGCAGCTGGGTTCCCTCTAAACGGTTGGTCTGTAAAGGTATTGATAATAGTTAATTCCATCAAGTAAGCCTCCGGTAAAAAGTATTGTTAGCTACATATTTCTACTCCAAAGATCATAATCCCTTTTTAAACCTTACTCAAAATTTTGGTTAGTTGTACAAGGGGGCTTGAACACCTTCTCCAACTTCGTTACCACATTACCACTTTCATCTTTCATAAAAAATCCTTCTACCAATGGTATCGACATAAACTGCTCGTTATTGACC
>NZ_JBFUIB010000589.1:0-2064 GCF_056402095.1 Peribacillus sp. P4_C12 | reverse complement strand
TAAAAGGACAGAGAAGGGAATGTTGCCATTACTCTTTTCTGTCCTTTTTTGCGTTGTGCGGGAGTCATTCTATTTAGGCTCCATTGGTAACGATTTGTATAGTATTCTTCCATATATTCTTCAATCAATCGGTGTAACTATCAAAAGTTTGACACTCCAAATAATCCACTTCATCTTTAAAATGGGCAAAGAATGATTCCATAATGGCGTTATCCCAATAGTTGCCCTTTCGCGGCATGGATTGTTTCAGCCCTAGTTCTTTCACTCGGCGCTGGAACTCAGTGTGTGTGTAATGAACGCCTTGGTCTGAATGAATGATCGCTTCAGGATATATTAGAACTTTTAGGGAATCATAGAGCTTCTCCAATGTCTGATAGACAATCCCCATCTTGAGACTTTTAGATAAGTGAAAAGCGATGATTTCTCGTGTAACAGCGTCTTTGACACAAGAAAGATAAGCTTGTTGTCCAGAACCATAATAAACGTAAGTGATATCTATAAGGAGAACTTTCCTCGGTCTCCTTGGTTAAAATTCCTGTTTAAGTGGTTTGCTCATGAGTGGCTTTCGGTTGACGAATTGTGGCTTTATGATTGAACTTATGCATGAGCCTCCGAATCTTTTTATGGTTCATCGTGACAAAATGCTTATTCTCTAAAATCATTTTGATGGTGAGTGCACCTGCTTTTTTCCCCTTGGCCTCAAATATTTCCTTAATAAGTTCATAATCCTGCCAATCTTTCTTCTCTTGAGTAAATCGAATCCTTTCAGCATGTACAAGCATCATATACGTTGAGGCTTTATTTCTGGATGATTATGGAAATAAAACCTGGTGAATTTGACGAATAAAGAGTTGTTTTACAAAACCTTAATAGTTGATTAATGTGGGATTAATATTGTCGAATTATGATTAAACCGTAACAAACAGTAATAAACATTAAAAATTCCACACTAAATGGAGGCACTTTTTATGAATTACACATTCAAGAAGAATTGTTACAAGTCTATTCAAGCTGTGATGTTAGGAGTGAGTGTACTAGGATTAGCTGCTTGTGGATCTACTAAAGAGGAGGCTGCTCCAGTTGTTAAGGATCCAAGTTCGTTAACCCTGAAAGAAATTGAAACAAAGGCAAAAGAAGAGGGGACAATTAATAGTGTGGGTATGCCTGATTCATGGGCTAACTGGGGAGAAACGTGGAATGAAGTGATGAAAAAATATAAATTGGAACACAATGATACAGATTTATCCAGTGCCGAAGAGATTGCCAAAATGGAATCTGAAGGAGAGAATGCAACAGCTGATATCGGCGATGTAGGGGTTTCCTTTGGGCCCATCGCAGAACAAAAAGAATTAACGATGCCATATAAAACTTCCTATTGGGACGAGGTACCTGACTGGGCAAAAGATGACAATGGAGATTGGGTTGTTGGATACCAAGGAACGATTGCATTCTTAACTAATAAAGAATTAGTAGATAACCCGCCAAAATCATGGGATGACATATTAAAAGGAGATTATAAAGTAACAGTTGGAGATGTTCAGCGTGGTACACAGAACCAAATGGCCGTTCTTGCTGCCGCTAAGGCTTACGGTGGTGATGAAACAAATCTCCAACCAGGAATTGACTATTTTGCTAAGCTTGCCAAGCAAGGCCGCCTTAGCTTAACTGATGCTAAACCAGCTAATATCGAAAAAGGGGAAGTGGAAGTTGCCTTAGTTTGGGATTTCAATGCTCTTGGTTACGCTGACCAAATTAACCGCGATCAATTTGAAGTCGCCATTCCAAGTGAAGGTTCAGTCGTAAGCGGCTACGCAACTATTATTAACAAAAATGCAAAGCATCCGCATGCGGCGATGGCAACTAGAGAATATATCTTAAGCGATGAAGGACAAATTAACTTAGCTAAAGGATTTGCCCGTCCAATTCGCGATGTAGAACTACCGAAAGAAGTAGCTGAAAAAATGGTTCCAGAAGAACAGTACAAAAATGCAAAACCAATTGAAGATTACAAAGCTTGGGAAGAAACGGCAAAGCAATTACCACAGCTTTGGCAAGAAGAGGTGT
>NZ_JBFUIB010000588.1:0-2065 GCF_056402095.1 Peribacillus sp. P4_C12 | reverse complement strand
AGTTTTTTCACCGGAGTATCTTTAACATAATCGATAAATGGCGCTGGATTCCCACCAGTTACAGAAACAACGGCAATCTCCTCTTTTAGTGCTGCTTCAAGCATATGTTCATATGGTCTTCCGTGCTGACCAATTGCAAAATTAACGCCAAACGGTTTGTCCGTCAATGATTTTGTTTTTCGTATTTCCTCTACCAATTGATCAGGGTTATCCAACGACATCGCTGTTACCTGCCCTAGGCCTCCTGCATTTGAAACAGCCGCAGCTAGTTCTGCATAAGCTAAATGCGCCAATCCTCCTTGCACAATCGGGTATTGAATCCCTAACAAATCAGTCACACGAGTTTTCCAATTCAAAATCTTCATCCCCCTTTTACTTCTGAGTGAGTTTTATTAATGAACACTCTCTATTACACCTTTATTATGGCAAATATTGTTTTTCCATTCAATTTTAAAACTCTTAGTTCAAATTGTTTTTGATTTAAAAGAAAAACTCTTGAACTGGTAAATATTCCTTCCTGCTATTACGAGGTATGTACAATAGAACTCAAGCTGTTATTTTTTACATTAAACTCACGCTAGGCATTTATATGTAAGACGTGCTATAATTCATTTGTTTTATGTCTATCCACAAGAGCTTACTAACCGTTTTTAGAGGTTACTCCAAATAGGAGAAACATACGACTGTAAATAGAAAGGGAGTATATTTCCCTAGATATTTCGTACCTATTATATTGAAAAGGGGCCACAAAGAATTGTCACAGAATGAAACACCATTATATACTGCCTTATTACAGCATGCCAAAAAAAATCCCGTTCAATTTCATATTCCAGGTCATAAAAAAGGAAAAGGAATGGACGCTGATTTTCGTGATTTCATTGGAGAAAATGCACTATCTATAGATTTAATCAATATCGCACCACTCGATGATCTCCATCAGCCAAAGGGAATCATTAAAAGAGCCCAGGACCTTGCTGCAGAAGCATTTGGGGCCGACCATACATTCTTTTCCGTTCAGGGAACAAGCGGTGCAATCATGACGATGGTCATGACAGTCTGCGGTCCTGGGGATAAAATCATCGTCCCGAGGAACGTACATAAATCTGTTATGTCTGCTATTGTATTTTCAGGAGCGGTTCCTATTTTCATCAATCCTGAAATTGACAAAGACTTGGGAATCTCACATGGAATTACCATAGATGCTGTTGAAAAAACATTAAAGGAACACAGCGATGCAAAAGGGTTACTCGTAATCAATCCGACCTATTTCGGCATTTCTGCTGATTTGCAGAAAATTGTAGAAGTTGCTCATTCCTACCAAATACCTGTACTGGTTGATGAAGCCCATGGTGTTCATATTCACTTCCACGAAGACTTGCCTATGTCCGCTATGCAAGCTGGAGCTGATATGGCCGCTACGAGTGTTCATAAACTGGGTGGATCACTAACAGGAAGTTCCATTTTAAATGTTAAGAATGGATTAATTTCTGCCAATCGGGTCCAGGCAATTTTGAGTATGCTCACTACTACCTCAACTTCCTATATTCTTCTTGCTTCTCTCGATACCGCAAGACGACAACTTGCGACCGTTGGCAGAGAAATGATAGATGGTGCTATCAAGCTTGCAGAGTATACCCGGACAGCTATTAATGAGATTCCTTATTTATACTGTGTTGGAAGCGAAATTTTAGGTAGTAAGGCCACCTATAGTTATGATCCGACAAAACTAATCATCTCCATTAAAGAATTGAATATTACTGGATACGACGTTGAGAAATGGCTTCGAGAAAAACATAATATTGAAGTAGAACTTTCTGATTTGTATAACATCCTTTGCCTAATCACACCAGGGGACTCTAAAACAGAAGCAGATTTGTTAATCGCTGCCCTTAAAGACTTATCGGATGAGTTTAAAGAAATGGCTGCTGATCATGAAAAAATCGAAGTCCTGCTTCCCGATACACCACCTCTTGCTTTATCACCGAGAGATGCATTTTACGCAGAAACTGAAGTGGTTCCTATCGAGGAATCTGTTGGAAAAATCAGTGCTGAATTCATCATGGTC
>NZ_JBFUIB010000587.1:0-2067 GCF_056402095.1 Peribacillus sp. P4_C12 | reverse complement strand
CCTTCAATATTTCTTTTATTTGTAAATACAATGGTCCTTTTTTTCTATTCACATTCATTCCTTATCTCCTACCCTTATCTTTTTATATCTTCCATTTCCCCTGCCATAGCTGACAGTATCTCATTTTCCGTTGACATTGGGGTATCCCCGACAATCGTGCATGCCAACATTCCCGCTGCTGCTGCAAACCGGACTGTTTTCTCAGGTGAAAAGCCTGCCAATTCCCCATGTAAGATCCCGCTGGTATAAGCATCTCCTGCACCAATTCTATCATATACTGAAAAAGAGTTGTTTTCAGAAAAGTAAAACGTTTGATCTTTATACATGTACCCGCGTAAAGAATGGGTATTGTCACTATTAATCGAACGATGAGTGCCAGCTATCGAGTGAATATTGAAGGTTTTAGCAACTTTAGGAATTAGCTCTCTAAGCTGTTCTTCTCTTGAGGTACTCGCTGCCTCCATCCCTAAAATATATATGGCATCTTTTTCATTCATCATGACAATATCAGACAACGCAAGCATTTCTTCATAATGAGATTTTGCTTTATTGTAACCACCCTCCCATAAGGAGGGGCGGTAATTACAATCGAAACAAACTATTCCGCCTTTTTCTTTTACTTTTCTAGCAAGCACTTTCATACTTTCACGCACATTATCCGCCATTGCAAGGGTAATCCCACAAAAGTGGATGATATCTGTATTTTCTGCAATCACTTCAATATCATAATCAGACAATGACGCTGTATTAAAGCTGCTTTCCAGACGATTGGAGTAGGTGACACGGCTCGTTCGTTGTCCAAAGCCATTTTCCAAAAAGTACATTCCCAAGTATTTGCCGCCTCTAGTAATGAAATTCCGGCTAATTCCTAAGCGTTGCAAGGAAGAAATCGCTGCATCTCCTAGAGGATTATCAGGTAGTTTTGTAACAAGGTATCCATCATGCCCAAGCTTTGTCATCGCAGAAGCAACGTTAACTCCTGTGCCTGAAAAAGAGTATTGTAAGGTGTTAGCCTGTGTCAGTAATTCATATCCTGGCACCTGCAAACGCATCATTACTTCACCGAAAGCTACAATCTGCTTACGCATGTCTATCAACCAATTTTTTTGTTATGGCTAATAATTTCCGTACATCCTCCTCATTTGTTTTTCCAGTCTCTTTATTAATAATAGAAGAATAGATATGAGGAATAACTTTAGGCACTTTTGCTTCTAATGCGATTTCTAATATAGTCTCAAAATTATTTAAATCAATACCACCAGTTGGTTCTAAAGCAAACCCTTCTTCACCACAAGCTTTTGCAACCGCACGATACTCTTCCTCATGCTTTAGCCCTTTCATCGGGAAGTATTTCAATGCATTTCCTCCCATATCACGGACTAAAGCAATCGCAGCTTTGATAGGTACAATCGCAAGATCACTAGCTTCAGCACTTACAGGGCCTGTAGAGATATTAACGTAACCTACTTTACCTGTTGGGGAAACCAGGGAATTTATCCAACTATCTTTCTCTCCTAAATTGGCCCTTGTCGCAGCTACAGCAGGGAAGACTTGATTAATATGACTACCAGGGTAGTATTTAGCAATTTCAGCAACAACGGCTGCCTGCTTATTATCTCCAGCACCTAATCCAATCGAAACAGCTTCATCAATAGCAACCCCGTATTCCTTCATAGCTGTAACACTAGCCTCTACAGTAGGATAATCTTTCGAAAGTACCCCAACTAATACATGCCCTTCGGCAGCTTCAAAAACTTCTACTGCATTTTCTACACTATTAGCGAGAACATTTAAAGCTACACGATTATTTAGAAAACGTTTGTTTATGTTAGTCATTCTTTGTTTCCTCCTAAGATGGCTTTTAATTGAGCTTCAATGACGAATATATCATCACCTTGCAATGGTCGTGGATCAATATCGAAAAAGCCCTGGCGAACTCCGTAATCACGGGTATAAATAGCAATAACTCCATTTCTCAGCTTATCATTAACTTCCTTCGCTGTTGTATCCGTAATCACAGGATTAATATGAATGCGTGCTCTATAGATTGCTCGTCCAGCTTCATCC
>NZ_JBFUIB010000586.1:0-2067 GCF_056402095.1 Peribacillus sp. P4_C12 | reverse complement strand
GTATAAAGGATATTTGTAGTATCGGGTTTAATTTTTTATAAAACCTTAGATACTTACATAAAGACAGAAGGAGAAATGATTCGTTTGAATAATAAAGAAGCAAAAAAAATTGAGTTACCTGCAAATTATGAGGAATTAAAAAAATCTGCTAATCGTACATCGAATTGGAGAGAACGTTTAGATGCGATTGAAGAGTTAGGTCAGTTCAAAAATAAACAAGTTATCGATGTACTTACACATATAATGAATAACGATGCTGTGTATAAGATTCAAGAGGCCGCTTACCGTAAACTTAAAGCATTCGGTGAAGATGTTCAATTACCTTCAAGGAAAAAAGGAGAATTGATAAAGGGATTACGAAAAATCCTGTTAAGAATTAAGAAGAGCTTACCTGAAGATCATACGTTTAATGAATTCAAAGAGAAGATAAAGAAAATGAGAATGGACATTTATGATACTTACGAAGGTGAAAAGGGAGCGGACTTTGATAATTGGCTTGAAAACACATGGACAGCCTTATCGAAAAAGTAAATTTTAAATGACACAATTTTATTTTAAAGAATATAAAGTAAGTTACACATTCAACTATTAGCGTTTTAGTTTAATAACATAAGAAAAAGGAGCATTGTTTTGCTCCTTTTTCTTATGTTTAAATATCATTACATTAAAAATCACAAAAGTTATGCTCTTCTGATTCACTCAATATTGAATTCGTTAATAATTAATCATATTCCATATTAGGTGTTGTCTTACAAAGCATAAGCTGAGAAACCCAATATAGATGAAGCCATAAAGCAAAAGGGTCTTCTAATGAGAAACCTTTCAAGCTCCATAATGCCCTCCAAACACTTTGTACATTTCATTGTATATATAATGAATTATTTATTAATTCCCTCTAAAAACACATTTTCTTTATAACTCAACATAAAGTTATTAATACATATATTTGTGTCCAAAGATATTGATGTTAATTACATAACATGAAAAACCCTTTTTAGTATTTGCTGTAATGGTAGCTACCATCATCGTAGTATTCAAAAAGAACCTATCTACTCCTTAGTTGCTTTTAGTTTTCAAGGCTGTTACAACCTCCAATACTTAGAGACAAAAATATCTTTTTCTGAAATTAACAATATACAAGGAAACCAAGAGGCAAAACATATCCTGAAGTTTTAGATAGCACAGGAATACTTGTGCCTTTTTTAGAGGGAAATCTATTTGCTTATATTTACTTATTTTAGAAAAAGATATTTGATAACAATTAACCAAGAATAATGATGATAACGAGGGGATTCTATATGGATATTATCGGAAAAGGTGTAACTCGTAAAGATGCATGGGAAAAGGTGACAGGACAAGCGATTTACACCGGTGACCATAAAGAAACAAAAATCCTTCATGTTAAAAAGGTAATTAGTCCTTATGGACATGCCAATATTAAAAATATTGACATAACCAAGGCTGAAAAAGTTGCTGGAGTTCGTGCAATCATAACTGGCGGGAATTTACCGCTAACAGGAGAAGAAATCAGGGATCGGTACCCCATAGCTCAAGATAAAGTCCGCTATCATGGAGAAGTTGTCGCACTTGTTGTTGCTGATACACCCAAACAAGCAAAATTTGCAGCAGACAGTATTCAAGTAATTTATGAACCTTTACCTGTTATCAATTCACCAATAGATGCCATAAATCCTAAATATCCTTTACTCCACCCAGATTTAGATACCTATAAAAAAATATCCGAGGTATTTCCTGAGCCAGGTACAAATATAGCAAATCGAACCAAAATCCGAAAAGGTGATATAAAAAAAGGTTGGCAAGAGAGCGATATTATTGTCGAGGAAAAGTTTTCATTTTCCCCTTCAGACCATGTTGCTATGGAAACAAGATGTTCCTTAGCAGAAATTCGTGCAGATAATAAAGTCGTGATAAGCTCTTCTTCTCAAGCACCATTTATGATCAAGCGTTTAATAAGTGATTATTTTGGTGTTGAAATCGGAAATGTCATTGTAAACACGCCTCTAGTTGGTGGTGCTTTCGGTGGTAAAGCCTCGGTACAACTTGAAC
>NZ_JBFUIB010000585.1:0-2073 GCF_056402095.1 Peribacillus sp. P4_C12 | reverse complement strand
CTAATAGACCGAGTGCCTGTTCTTCATAAGAATCGGTTAAAATATCAAATGTGGTTCCTCCTGTAACAGAAAGTGTTTTTGTTGTTGGTCCCATTGAACCAGCAACATATCTTGGCCATTTATCATTTGAATATTTTTCACAAGCTTTCACGGCAAGTTCAGCTGAAATTTTATTAAGCTTATAAGCAATCGTACTTATTTGGTATTCCTCAAGAACGATGCTCGTGGCTCCGAAGGTATTTGTTTCAATAATATCTGCACCTGCTGCTAAATATTTTTCATGGATGGTTTGGATGATTTCAGGTTGCGTCAGTGATAAATATTCATTACACCCCTCGAATTGTTCTCCCCCAAAATCCTTTACTGTTAAATTCTCAGCTTGTAGCATGGTTCCCATTGCACCATCAAGAAGGAGAATCTTAGACTTTAACTGTTCTTGAATCGCTTTTTTATTCATGTACTGCCACCTCTGATGTTTGTTTACTATCGACTTCTCTAATATATTTTGTAAGTTCCGCAGTCATTTCATAGCGAAGGAATGGTGTAATTAAATAAATTCCCTTGAATTTTTCTCTTGCGGCGTCCACCAGTTCTCTGGCGATATTCACACCTTCCATTCTTGACTTTATCGGGTCATCCCCAGCTAAAGCCATAGCCCGCCTTACATTATCAGGTAATTTAATACCCGGTATTTCGTTATGGATAAATTCCGCATTTCGTGTGCTCGTTAACGGCATGATTCCGACGAAAATCGGAGTATCTATATGTTTTGTCGCCTCATAAACCTCTTCAATCTGATCAACTGAATAAATCGGTTGGGTCAAAAAGGACTGAGCACCACAAGCAATCTTCTTTTCCATCCGCTGAACGGCCTTATTCAAATATTTCACATTTGGGTTAAAGGCAGCCGCAATTTTAAAATTTGCCCGTTGACCAAGACTTTGACCGGAATAGGAAAGACCTTCATTAAATTGTTTTACCATACTAATTAAGTCAAATGACGATAAATCATAGACTGAAGTTGCACCTGGGAAGTCCCCTATTTTTGAAGGATCACCAGTGATAATCAGAATCTCGTTCAACCCCACCGTTTGAAGCCCCATTAAATGTGATTGAAGGCCAATTAAGTTCCTATCACGGCACGTAATATGCACCATTGGATTTACATCTAATTGGTTTTTCAACAAATTGGCCAGCGCCTCATTAGATATCCTCGGTGAAGCAAGTGAATTATCAGCTAATGTAATCGAATCAACACCCGCATTTTTTAATGCCTCCGCACCAGCCATAAAACCTTCAATTCCTAATTTTTTCGGCGGATCAAGTTCAACAAGAATCGTTCTTTCAGTTTTGGCCTGCTCATGCAGGGGTAGTTCCAGTTCTCTATGATTCACTTCAATTATTTCGATTTCACGGGCTTTCGTCATTTTTTCTTCTACTGGAACTAAACTCCCAATCGCATTTTTCACAGATTGAATATGAAGTGGTGTTGTTCCACAACACCCACCGATTATCGTGGCACCCTGCTCACGAAGCTCAAGGGCACTTGAGCCAAAATATTCAGGCACTGCTTTATAAACTAGTCTTCCATCCACGTAATCCGGTAGGCTGGCATTTGGATAGATAGCGATAGCCGCATGCTTTGGCAAAGTCACTTCTTCCAAGGCGCGAATCATATGATGTGGACCTAGACGGCAATTCACACCAACAACATCAGCACCCAATTGCTCGAGTTTTTGAAATGCTTCATTTAAATGGATCCCATTTTGAAGATTACCTAATTCATGCATCGATACATTCGCAATAATTGGCAATTCTGTTTCTTTTTTAGCAATTTGCAACACGGTTTCAAGTTCTTCCAGATCATAAAATGTTTCAAGGAGAATCCCATCAGGATTTTCTATAAGCAGACTATATAGCTGCTCACGAAAACCTCGCTTAATTTCTTCCATGCTTAAATCCGATTTACGGATACTTCGCTGCGCCCCTATAGTACCAAATACAAATGCATTGCCTTTTGCAGCTTTTTTAGCAAGGATAACTCCCTGACGGTTAATTCGGCTTACTTCATCT
>NZ_JBFUIB010000584.1:0-2080 GCF_056402095.1 Peribacillus sp. P4_C12 | reverse complement strand
TCTTTTTCCGGTGTGGTTAAAACTGCATGTTTAAAGACCTGTGATACTGTATAAGAATTCGTCCCAGTATGATTGGCTATCAAATACCTTACCTCCTTTACTAACTAAAACGATTCATTAAATTGCTTCCCAAATTGCAGCAATCCCTTGACCTCCACCGATACAAAGCGAAGATACGCCATACTTTTTCCCGCGTCTTTGCAATTCATAAATTAAGGAAAGTGAAATACGTGCACCACTTGCGCCTAACGGATGGCCTAAAGCCACTGCGCCTCCGTTGACATTTCCAATTTCAGGATCAAAATCAAGCAGTTTTTGGCACCCAAGATATTGAGCAGCAAATGCTTCATTAATTTCAACAAGATCGAGATCCTTAATATCCATCCTTGCCCTTGAAAGCGCTTGCTGAATAGCCGTAACTGGTCCTAATCCCATTAATTTTGGATCAACGCCGGAGATTCCATAGGAAACGAGACGGGCTAACGGTTTAATGTTATTTTTTTCAGCATAATCTGAAGATGTTAGAATGACCGCTGCCGCTCCATCATTGATACCACTTGCATTGGCTGCTGTAACGACCCCATTATCTTTAAACCGTGCTTTTAACTTGGAGATTTTCTCATAGGTTGAAGCACGAGGATGTTCGTCCCGATCAATATTCACTTCGCCTTTTCTTGTTTTAATAGCTACTGGGGTAATTTCTTTGCCAAAGTAACCTTTTTCAATGGCGGCTAGTGCCCGCTCGTTACTTCTTACTGCGAACYCATCGCAGCTTTCTCGGGTGATACCATACTCTGAGGCAATATTTTCTGCCGTGATGGACATCGTGCAATCTCCATATGGATCATATAGGGATTCCCATAGAAAATCGGCCATTGGTGCTTGCCCAAGAGGAATCCCAAAGCGTGCTCCACGAATAACATGAGGGATTTGGCTCATATTTTCCGCTCCACCAGCAAGGGCTACTTGTGATTCACCAAGCCTGATGGATTGGGCTGCCGATACAATGGCCTGCAATCCAGAACCGCATAAACGATTGACGGTAAGCCCTGGTGCTGACTGCGGGATACCAGATTTCAATCCAATATGCCTACCTAGGAACACAGCGTCGCCGCTTGATTGAATAACATTCCCCATCACTACTTGATCTACTTCTTCTGGTTTTATCCCTGAACGAGTCATTGCTTCCTTAGAAGCTATTACACCGAGGTCAATAGCTGAAACATCTTTGAAAGATCCCCCGAATTCAGTAAATGCCGTTCTTGCTCCCTCTATTAAAACAATATCGTTTCCCGCCATGTTTTGTATCCTCCCTTTTATATTGGGACGCTAGCGCCCCCATTTTGTTATTTAAAAATAGCTTTTCTTTTTTCTACGAAGGCCTGCATGCCTTCCTTACGGTCAGAAGAGGCAAACGTGTTACCAAAACAAGCCATTTCAATATCCAGTGCTGTATCTAAGTCTGTATTGGCGCCGGCATTAACTGCCTTTTTCATCATCTTCATTGCCATCGAAGATTTACCTGCCAATTTTACTGCCCATTCTTTCGCTTCAGTCAACAGTTGATCTGCAGGAACGACTTTATTAACAATACCAAGTTCATAGGCTCTTTCACCGGAGAACATTTCGCCAAAATACAGAATTTCCTTAGCCGCTTTTTGGCCAACTAAACGCTGAAAACGCTGAGTTCCTCCGCCTCCTGGAATAATCCCCAGATTAATTTCCGGAAATCCGAATTTCGTGCGTTCAGAACAAATAATCAAATCACAAGCAAGGGCAAGCTCCGCACCGCCGCCTAAAGCAAGACCATTTACAGCTGCAATTATAGGTTTTGACAGCCGTTCCATTTTTTCAAAAGCTCCTCGGGAAATTTCATTATTCTGCAGAATCTCCATTTCCGTCAGGTTCATCATCTCTTTTATGTCTGCGCCGGCTGCAAATGATCGATCGCCACTGCCCGTAATGATCACTGCTCTTACCCTGCTGTCACGGTCCAATTGATCCATAAGCATGGAAAGTTCTTTAAAAGACTGCCAGTTTAATGGATTGTGAGGGGGTCTATTCAAATAAACAGTTGCTA
>NZ_JBFUIB010000583.1:0-2084 GCF_056402095.1 Peribacillus sp. P4_C12 | reverse complement strand
TGGAAACCTTCTTTAATCAGTAGTTGTGTCACGATGTGCATGCCATTTTGCTAGGAGCATATCTGCAGTTAGCCCCTGATCATTTGAGAGCATTCTTTGTTTAGGCTTCTCCCAAACACTGATTTTCGAGCCGTTCACACCAAATACTTCGCCTGTTAATTCCGAATCGTCGATAGTCGTTAATAAATATATAAGATGTGCCACTTCATCTGCTGTGCCTACTTGCCAAAAGGGTGGAAATACTTCGTTATTCGCAGTACATTTAGCTTGAATATACTCAATAACAGACTTTGTCATATCAGTGAGTGCTGCAGGAGAAATCGCATTGACCCGAATATGGTCTTTTTTCAGCTCTTCTGCCAAAGTCCACGTCATACCGAGGATTCCCGCTTTTGCTGCACTATAATTCACTTGACCAACTGAACCTAATAAACCAGCAGTTGACGTCATATTGATGATACATCCGCCTTGACCGCGTTCCTTCATAACATTTATCGCTGCCTTTGTACAAGCGAAAGTACCCGTTAAATGAACGTCTATCACATCCTGCCATTGAGCTGCCGACATATTGATGCATTTTTTATCACGCACGATGCCAGCATTGTTCACCAATATATCCAACTGACCAAATGCGTCCATTAGCTGAGGGACGATTATTTCACCGCTGGACACTGATGCTATAGACTCACAGATCCCAATAGCCTGCCCACCCAATGTATGAATTTCTGATACGACTTGTGCAACTTTTTCAGGATTTGTTCCATTGACACCTACAGCTGCTCCTTCTCTTGCTAAACGTAATGCTACGCTTCGTCCAATTCCCCGGCTAGCTCCTGTCACTAATGCCACTTTCCCTGTTAACATCCTGGATCCTCCTCTAAAAACCCTCAGTATCCCATTTACTAGCGTTGAGCATTTAACACACAAATCATAGTGAATAGCTTATTCACTATATACGAAACTGTTAATGAAAATGGAAGGCTTCACTCCTTCGAAAATCGTTCAACTAATGTGGCTAGCCCAAGTCCTCCCCCAATGCCAAGGGTTGCAAGTCCTCTCATAAATGGCTGCCGTTTCATCTCTGCACAGAGTCTGGTCATTAAAATCGCTCCTGATGCTCCATATGGATGGCCAATGGCAATGGCACCACCACCACGATTGACCTTTAATTGCGGAATGCCTAGACTTTGAATGGATGCTAATACTTGAGAGGCGAATGCTTCATTAAACTCAACTATATCGATATCATCGGCTGTTAGGTCATGCCTTGCAAGGAGTTGATTGACGGCAGATACTGGACCTATGCCCAAATAATTTGGGTCTACACCAACTGCTTGCGCATCAATAAATTTCATTAGTGGCTGCATTCCTAGTTCCTCGCATTTTTCTAAAGACATTATTAATACAAGCGCTGCACCATCGTTGATAGGACATGCATTTCCTGCTGTTACAACACCATCATTTTTAAATACAGGCAATAACTGCTGTAACTTTTCAAAGCTCGTATTGGCTCGTGGACATTCATCTTCACTAATAATGATTGACTCTTTACCATACTGAACCGTGATCGGTACTATTTCATCGGTGAATCGTCCTTCACGTTGAGATTTTACAGCCTTTTCATGGCTGCCTAGCGCAAATAAATCTTGTGCTTTGCGAGAAATCCCATATTTCTCTGCAACATTTTCAGCCGCAATACCCATATCTGGATCGCCTATACTGTCTGGTGAAAAACGAGCACGCATATAAATTTCCGGCGGTTGATAGGAATAAAGCGAGGTTGGCTTTTTCATTCGCCAAGGTGCTCGACTAGTGCTTTCAACTCCACCTGCTAAATAAATATGACCTGCTCCGCTTTGAATCATACGGGCAGCCTGGTTCACTGCTTCTAACCCAGATCCACATTGACGGTCGACAGTCACACCAGGTACCGTGTAGGGTAAACCTGCTGTTAATAAAGCATTACGTGCAATATTTCCACCAGGTCCCACTGTATTACCAATGATCACATCATCAATCTCTGAAGCCGGAATATTATTTTCATGGATAAGGTGTTTTATGAGTGGTGCTAGTAAATCCTCTGG
>NZ_JBFUIB010000582.1:0-2090 GCF_056402095.1 Peribacillus sp. P4_C12 | reverse complement strand
TAAAATCCTCAATAATCCAGGAATCCATCTCAAATCTAATCGTACTTAAACAAGCATTAAATAACCTCATTTGTTTTGATACGATTGCCTCATTTGACATCAATCGTAAAATAAAATGAATCACTGCGCCATGTGCAACAAGGATCACTTTCTTCTCAGGATACCCCTGCTGAATCTCTTGAAGTCCTTTTACCAGCCTATCACGTAAAGACACCTGACTCTCCTGATTAGGATAGACTTTATTACTGAATGCAGACTCTCTTTCATGCGCTGTCATTCCTTCAGCAGAGCCAAAGTTCTTTTCTATGAATTCTAATTTTTCAATCACTGGCCTATCAATATAGGAGCTAATGATTTCGGCAGTTTCTTTAGCCCTTTTTAGAGGGCTTGTAATAATTACATCCCAATCTGCTTTAGACAAAAATTCACCACACTTCTGTGCTTGTATCTTTCCTTGTTCATTTAGTGGGATGTCAGTCTGTCCCTGCAGTTTTCCTAATGCATTCCAATCAGTTTGACCATGACGTACTAGACAAATAGTAGTAATTGTCCCCAAACCTCTCTATGTAAAATCTTTATTTTTTCACTTCTTCAATGATGGAATGACCTTCACTCTGCTCGAGATCTAACCATTTCCACTTTTCATGCAATCGGACTCGTCCATCAGGCAACATTTCCGGCGTGGAAAGACAGCTACCTCCTCTAATTTCACCTTTTTCATTAATATGATTGTACCTAAATTCCAGTGACCCATCCATATTAACAACACCTATTAAAGTCCCTTTAATAATCTCTCCCCCTTCATAACTTGCTGTAAGTATATTTCCTTCTTGTGAATAGTAAAAGAATGTATTTGCCGATACTTCTCCATTTTCCGAATTATCTTTTGCTATAAATGTTCTTCCGTTATAATTAAGCATAGACAATCCCCCCAGATAAATTATTTAGGATAATGATACCAAATTAAAGCAAAAAAGAGTATTATGAAATTCTCAAACACATTAAATTATAGGATTTTTTATGATTAGAAATGCTGAGAATAAATACATAATATTTCCATTGAATTCATCCATTGTCTTATGATTAGATTATGGAAGATGTTTCATATGGGAGGGCGATTCTATATGAAATATCAAAGAAATTATAAAAAAATTGGTGAGGTGCTCAATTGAAAGAAATTCTGCTCATTTTATTATTGCAACTTATTTATGTTCCAATTTATACACTACGGACTATATTTTTAGTGAAAAATATAACCGTACTGGCATCTATATTAGGCATTGCAGAAATGTTAGTATACGTTTTTGGTTTATCTCTTGTATTTGGCGGTGACCAAAGCATAATCGCCATGGTTGTATATGCAGTTGGTTTTGGTATCGGGATTATTTTTGGAACGAAAATTGAGCAAAAACTCGCCATCGGTTATATAAATGTAACCGTTAATACTCAAGCAAAAAATGAATATTTGATTGATACTTTAAGAAGCATTGGATTCGGTGTCACTCTTTATACCGGTGAAGGAAGGGACAGCAACCGTTATCGGATGGAAATTTTAACAAAACGAAACCGAGAGCAAGAATTAATTGCAACAGTTGAAAAGTTTGAACCAAAAGCCTTCATTATTTCTTATGAACCAAGGTATTTTAAAGGTGGGTTTTTACTGGATCGGTTGAAAAATAAAGCAAGCTGAATAAAAAGACTGCAAAAGCCCATCTTTTTCAAGATGGGCTTTTCCTTACGTTCTATAATCTCTTGGCTATCTCACGATTTGAATACAAGACGTGAATTTGTTTATGACACGATTTATAGAGAAGAACAAGATCTTCCTAGGTGTTAATTGATAGTTGATCAAGCTCACAAGTACCTTACCATAATCTAAAATCGGTTACGGTTTAACAGACTTTCCTTCTTCAACTACATGAAACATCAAGTGTGCAAGATGATGGATTGGTCCATAGTCTTCGTTGTCTTCTTCATCCTCTTCCTCCTCCATTTCATCCATGCCTTGTAAATAAAGGGCCATGAATTCATAAAAATCATTTTTGGAGAACGAGTAACAATCACTAGGATCCTGACTATCTTCTTCATAT
>NZ_JBFUIB010000581.1:0-2097 GCF_056402095.1 Peribacillus sp. P4_C12 | reverse complement strand
GGAGTCCCATGAAAGTCGGCGTTGCTATTGCTGACATATTGACTGGTTTATATACATGCATAGGCATTTTATCAGCTTTACATCATAGGGAAAAAACGGGGGAAGGACAGGAAATTGATATTTCGTTAATGGATTGTCAGGTTTCTTCGTTAGTAAATGTTGCCAGCAATTATTTATTCAATGGAATAACTCCTGAGCGAATGGGAAATCAACATCCGAATATTGTGCCTTATCAAACTTTTCATGCAAGCGATGGAGAGTTAGTCGTGGCTGTAGGAAATGATGAGCAGTTCAGGCGATTCACATATGTTTTAGAAAGACCGGATTTAGCGGAGCTGGAACAGTTTAAGCGTAATGAAAATCGTTTGCTTAACAAGGAAGAATTAATACCGATAGTTGAAGATTTGTTAAAAAGAAAGACAAAAAAAGAGTGGAAAGTGCTGCTTGATAACGCGGGGATTCCAAATGGCCCAATTAATACTATCGCAGAGATGTTAGAGGATCCCCAAATAAAAGCGAGAGACATGTTGGTGAATATGGAGCATCCTACTGTTGAAAATCTGAGAGTAACAGGATCCCCCTTAAAACTTTCGAAAACACCTGTCACGATGAGAAAGCATCCACCGCTGTATGGAGAGCATACTGATTCGATTTTGGCTGGAATTGGGTATAAACCAGACGAAATAATCAAATTTAAACAAAATAAAATTATTTAGGAGGAATTTAGATGATGAATTTCGAATTAACAGAAGAGCAGCAAAGTGTGAAAAAAGTGGTAAGGAAATTTGTGGATAAGGAAATTATCCCATACATTCAAGAGTGGGATCGACAAGGACAGTTTCAACCTCATATTCTAAAGAGATTGGCAGAATTGCAGCTGATGGGTGTTTGTATCCCTGAAGAGTATGGTGGAGTCGGAATGGATTATAATACTCTCGCTATCGTTTGTGAAGAGTTAGAGCGTGGTGATACGGCTTACCGCACTGCAGTTTCAGTACATACAGGGTTGAATAGCATGACTTTATTGCAATGGGGAACTGAAGAACAGAAACAAAAATATTTAGTACCGCAAGCAAAAGGAACTAGGATTGGCGCTTTCGGTCTGACTGAACCGAATGCAGGGTCTGACGTAGCAGCAATGAAATCAACGGCTAAACGTGATGGGGATTATTACATTTTGAATGGATCAAAAACTTGGATTTCTCTCTGCGATTATGCGGATCATTTCCTCATTTTTGCTAAGACGGATCATGATCTCGGCTCCAAAGGGATTACTGCTTTTATTGTAGAACGTACTTTTGAGGGAGTGGAATCCAAAGCCATTAAAGGAAAATTAGGAATTCGCGCAGGAAATACAGGCGAAGTCTTTTTAACGGATGTAAAGGTTCCAATTGCGAATAGACTTGGTAAAGAGGGAGAGGGCTTTAAAATTTCTATGTCAGCATTGGACAGCGGTCGTTTTACAGTAGCTGCAGGTGCTGTAGGGTTAATCGAGGCAAGTCTAGAAGCAAGCTTAAAGTATTGCCATGAGCGCAGTACATTTGGAAAAGAGATTGGTAGGCATCAGCTTGTTCAACAGATGATTGCTAAGATGAGCGCGAATCTAGAGATTTCCAGATTGCTGGTCTTTAAAGCTGGGACATTAAAAAACCAAGGCAAACGTAATACCAAGGAAACATCACTTGCTAAGTGGGTTTCATGTAATGCAGCGAACGAAGCAGCGAATGATGCGGTTCAAATCCATGGTGCCTATGGCTACTCGGATGAATATCCGGTGGAACGTTTCCTACGAAATTCAAAAGCTCCGGTCATTTACGAAGGAACGCGTGAAATTCATACTGTAATGCAGGGGGAATACGCTCTAGGCTACAGACAAGATAAAGAACTACGTAAGCAATTGCCTGCATGGCCCTTCGAGCAAGTTTCCGTACATTAATTACAGACAGAGGAGATCAGATGATGAACACATATTTTATTGCAGGACATGCAAAACTTCCACAAGGTATGGCAGCGAGGAATGTATATGATTCTATCACAATCACTGTAGAATTGGACTTTAAATATGGTGTTATTGTTGATGCATCCTGTACCCTTGCT
>NZ_JBFUIB010000580.1:0-2097 GCF_056402095.1 Peribacillus sp. P4_C12 | reverse complement strand
GGTGAAATAGAGCCGGATAGCGGATCTTTCAAATGGGGTGTTACGACTTCTCAGGCATACTTCCCTAAAGATAACGCTGAATTCTTCGATGGTGTTGATTTAACTCTTGTCGATTGGCTGCGTCAATATTCTCCTAATGATCAGAGCGAAAGCTTCCTTCGCGGCTTCCTAGGCAGAATGTTATTCTCTGGTGATGAAGTTACGAAAAAGGCTAGTGTTCTTTCAGGTGGCGAAAAAGTCCGCTGCATGCTTTCTAAAATGATGCTAAGCGGTTCAAACGTTCTAATGCTTGACGAACCGACTAACCATCTTGACTTAGAGTCAATTACGGCATTGAATAATGGATTAATCAGCTTTAAAGGGTCTATGATTTTCTCTTCTCATGATCATCAATTTATTCAAACGGTAGCAAACCGAATTATTGAACTTACACCAAAAGGTACTATCGATAAGCAAATTAGTTACGATGAGTACCTTGAAGATACTCAATTGCAAAAACAAGTTGCTGAAATGTACAAATAATAGATTAATGAAAGCAGCACATCCTTTTATAATGGATGTGCTGTTTTCATTTCCTCAGTTCCCCAACCATACAGTTCTTTTTTATCCTCCGTATAGAAGATAAAAAACAATCTTCGATAATTATCTATAAATAGTAATCTTTTCCTTTTAGCACTGAATAATATTGAGAAGTAAAAGGTATATTGTTAAGAAAGGAGTGAGTTAAATTGGATGAGATTTCAGTAAAAAATGCTTTTGAGGAGACAGGCTATCTTTTTTTATATGATAAATTCAGTTATCAATTTTATGTAACCGGAATATTTGACCTAGTGGATCAACAAGCTATTATTGTTGATTTTTTAAATTCCTATAGCTTTGATGATAAATGTTCACTCTTTTTTGACGATTTTTCGTTTTTCTTTAATTGTTTTCATTATTCCTATCAAAAACAGAAGTGGTCAACTTTCCTAAAACCCGAATATGATGAACATATTTGCTGAAATCAAAAAACCGGGTTATAGACCCGGCCATATAATTAACATTTTAAAAAAAGATAGGAGATGGGGGAGTAATGATAGGCTTATCCGTAGCCGCCAAAAGCAGGACCAATTAATAGGCCCGCAGGCAAACCTCCTAACAGTCCGCAAACATAAAGTCGCCCAAAACCAATGCTGAAGCCCCCTGGTTCGAAAATAGTGATTGTTAAAGAAATTGACACTATAGCTCTTACCAGTATTCAGCTAATAATTAAATTTGAAGTGAATTATCTTTTTTAAACTTTTCTTTACTTTCTTCATATTGTGATACATTTTTAGTGTTGGGAACAAACAGACTTAATACCAAAGAAAGTGTAAGCCCTCCCATCATGAATCCTCCAAATACCCAATGCGATGGGCCAAATGAATCTACCATTGTTGTCCATAACATAGGACCAAAACCTACTATAGCTGCGGCCATTTGATAGCCGAAAGATAGCCCAGTATAACGAACTTTAGCTGGAAAGAGTTCAGAGAACAATGTTCCTTGTGTAGCGAAAATTGCCGCCCAAATTATACCGAGCATGGCAGCTTGCATATAGTACAACCAAGTCGCTCCTTGTTCAATCATGAAAAAGTAAGGAATTGCAAGAAGAAACATAAGTACCAATCCACTAATATAGATAACTTTCCTACCGATAAAGTCAGAAATATATCCAACCACTGGAATCGTAATAATCATCGTAGCACAGCCAATTGTTAGAGCCGTTAAGGCTATTTCGTTTGAATAACCTAAATAGGTAGTAGTATAGACAAGTACAAAAGACATAAGAAATACATTGAAGAACCCATCTCCAATTTTGAGTCCAATCACATGAAAGAGGCTTTTACGATGATTGCGGAATGTTTCTACAATAGGAACTTTCGCAATTTCTCCGCTTTCCTTCTGTTGTTGGAAAGCCGAAGTTTCCTCTATCCCCCCTCTGATCCAAAGAGCCAAAACGATTAGAACAGCACTAAATAGGAAAGGAATCCGCCAACCCCAGGCTAAAAACTGGGCATCGGTAGTCAAGTAGGCTATAAGCGTAAGACTGAAAGAACCCGCTACCAAACCTAATGG
>NZ_JBFUIB010000579.1:0-2123 GCF_056402095.1 Peribacillus sp. P4_C12 | reverse complement strand
GTATCTTGATTGTGATTGGCATTTTGAATGTGGCAAATGCCCTTAATTCGCTCCATTCTATCAATTTTGAATCGGTAGTGATTTTCCTTCGCTATTGAAGGTCTTACGTAATCAAGATGGTAATCTACAACGGCAAACGGAAAAGATGCACATTGGCATTATTCAATGATATTTGTTAAAATTAACCTAAGACTTTATAAAAGAA
Organism: Peribacillus sp. P4_C12; assembly: GCF_056402095.1. Lineage (NCBI taxonomy): Bacteria > Bacillati > Bacillota > Bacilli > Caryophanales > Bacillaceae > Peribacillus > Peribacillus sp. P4_C12. The sequence continues at coordinate 1,918 of NZ_JBFUIB010000579.1, read as the reverse complement.
TCTTCAGAATTCCAATCAAGCCATTAGAATTAAAGGATTTTAATAGGAATAATAAAAGTTTTTTTCTGACAAAAAAGGAATATTAGAGTCTTTTTTCAGGAATCATACGTAAAGTAATCAAAAAAAAATCAAATTATTTTGAAAAAATTCCGAAAATTTAGTCATAAGGGCTTGAACTATGATTCCTGATAGGRGTAAACTAAGTTAAGATAGATTTTATGGAAGTGAAATCTTGTAAAAATATTCAACAAGGGGTTTTGGTAATGAAGGAACATGACATGCAAATCACGCTTAGTACAACAAAGAAAGAAAAACCACAAGCGGACCAGCTTGAGTTCGGTAAGAAATTTACCGATCATATGTTTATTATGGATTACACACGAGGGCAAGGGTGGCATGATCCAAGAATTGTTCCTTATCAACCGCTCGCATTAGAGCCGTCAGCTATGATTTTTCACTATGGACAATCTGTTTTTGAAGGATTAAAAGCATATGTATCATCAGATGATGAAATTATTTTATTCCGCCCGAAAAAGAATTTTGAACGCTTAAATAATTCAAATAGTCGCCTATGTATACCAGATGTTGATGTGGAATTCGCGTTAAAGGCCTTAAAAACCTTAATTAGCGTTGATAAAGAATGGATTCCTCGAGCAGAAGGGACGTCCTTATATATTCGACCTTTTATTATAGCTACTGAACCTTATCTCGGAGTTTCTCCATCAGATCGCTATCAATTTATCATCATTATGTCACCGGTAGGTTCTTATTATAAAGAGGGAATTCACCCTGTTAAAATAGCGGTGGAATCAGCTTTTACACGTGCCGTAAATGGTGGTACAGGAGAAGCTAAAACAGGCGGTAATTATGCATCAAGCCTTAAAGCTCAAGAGGAATCTGAAAAGATGGGATATTCTCAAGTGCTTTGGCTAGACGGAGTAGAAAAAAAATATATTGAAGAAGTAGGAAGCATGAATGTCTTCTTCAAAATCAATGGTGAAATCATTACTCCAGCTTTAAATGGTAGCATCCTTTCAGGAATTACTCGGGATTCTATTATTGAATTGTTAAAGCATTGGAATCTTCCAGTAACAGAACGGCGTATTTCTATGGAGGAAGTCTATGAAGCCTTTAAATCAGGACAATTAGAAGAAGCATTCGGTACTGGTACAGCTGCTGTGATTTCTCCAATTGGTGAATTCTTGTGGAATGGTGAAGAAATGATAGTTCAAAACGGAGAGACTGGTGAATTATCTAAAAAACTTTATGATACATTAACTGGTATCCAAACAGGTAAGGTTGAAGATGAATTAAACTGGACTACGAAAGTTGAAGAAAAAGTCACTCAATAATATTTTAAAACAAAAAAACCTTCTATGAAGGTTTTTTTGTTCAGTTTGTAGACAAAAGGGGTTCGGAATTATAAAATTCCGAACCCCTTTTGAAATTCCCTTTGAATTTTGGCCCAAGGTTAAGATTGGGGCTCTACGAGCCCACTCTGTTARGCCATTTTTGGACCTTKCCATGTCCAATTGGCCATCTTCTTTAAATTAATGGCAGYGAAAGTAAGCATCGCCTGCATCGACAATTTTTTAAGTCCCCTTAAAGTAGTCCAACGCATACCATGCTTTTCTTTTGCATCTGCGAATACACGCTCAATCGTTTCTTTACGTTTCGCATATATAGGTTTTACATCTTGATGAGTACGYAGATGATCTGCTTCYTCCACATATGCTTGCYAGATATGCCGTGTCACCACTTTTTGGTGGTCTTTGCTTTCTGTACACCGTGATAAAGATGAGCAAGTTGCACAAATGTGTTTTGGCGATTTGTACTCGCGATAGCCCTCTTTATTTGTTGTTGAGTACTTTAAAGTCTCGCCCGAAGGGCAAAGGTAACAATCAAAATGTTCATCGTA
>NZ_JBFUIB010000578.1:0-2131 GCF_056402095.1 Peribacillus sp. P4_C12 | reverse complement strand
AGTTTCTCTAATTAATACTTGGTCATCTCCCTGGATAATTTCCATGAGGTTACTTCGTGCAGTTACTTTTTCTAACTCTTCATATAGGCCCCATTTTTTAAAGCAGTTTACACTTGGCGGACGGACACCGATACCAGCACCAACCTCTTTTAAAACAGGTGCTTGCTCATACACGTCTGCACGAATTCCTTTCGCTTTTAATGCATTCGCAGCTGATGCACCACCAATACCGCCGCCAATAATTGCAATTCTTAATTCAGATTTTGATTTCATAAATATTCCCCTCCTATGCAATATCGATTTCTTTTGTTTTTTTGTCATAAGCATGCCTTAAAGGAACCAATGAAAAAGCAATAGCCGCTATAATACCTGGAATTGCAAACGAAAGAAAATTCATTTGCGCAGATAAATTAAGTGAAACGAGGAAGCCTCCAAATGTCGGCCCTATAATCCCACCAATTCTTCCAATTCCTGAAGCAAAACCTATGGCAGTTGAGCGAATTAATGAAGGATAGTATTGTGATACAAAAGCGTATGAAATATTTTGAGCCCCCATTGTACATGCGCCAGCAATAAAAACTATTAAATAGAGAATAGTCATGTTAGTTTTAAAACCAAGAAGCGTCAAGGAAACCGCTGCCATTATAAACATCGGAACGAGCACCTTCTTAACTCCATATTTATCTGCAAGACCTCCAAGGATTAACGTTCCAACAATAGCACCGATATTTAAAACAATCATAAAGGATAAACTTGAACTAAGAGCATAGCCAGCACTAAACATCAAATTAGGAAGCCAAGTACTGATCCCATTAATCATTAACAAACACATAAAAAAGGCAACCCAAATCATTACCGTACCAAGTGCGCGATTATTTTTAAACAATGCAATCACAGGAGAACTAGGATTTTTTTCTGTTTCTGTACTTATTACAAACTCCATATCTGATGTTAAGGATACCTTGTCATTAACTTTTGAAAGAACCAAACGAAGTTCGTCTATTCGGCCTTTCACCAAAAGAATAGCAGGTGAATCATGAAAATACTTGACCACAAAAGGAATGAGCAAAAGTGGTATCGCTGCTACCCAGTAAACACTTTTCCACCCCATAAGAGGTATAAAGTAAATACCTACAAGACCTGCCAAAATACCTCCTACAGAAAAGGCACACATCACGATTGATACCATGGTGTTATGCAAGTGTTTCGGTGCGTAATCGGTCATGATGGCAATCACATTTGGTAGGACACCGCCAATCCCGATTCCAGCAATAAATCGGAAAATAGAAAACATTAATGGACCAGGTGCGAATGCACATAAAAACGTAAAGATACTAAATAGGACCACACTTAAAATAAGGATATTTTTTCTTCCAAATTTATCAGCCAAAACTCCAAAGAATATTGCCCCTAGCATCATTCCGAAAAATCCGTAGCTACCAATGGCTCCTGCTTGAACAGGTGATATGGACCATTCCTTCATAAGGATAGGTATGACAGAACCATATATAACAAGGTCGAACATATCAAAAACAATAATGATGCAACAACAAATCAATAACCTCAAATGAAAGCGATTAAATTTACCTTCATTAACGACGTCGGTAATATTTATTTTAGCCATCCCAAACCCCCAGCCGTATATAGTAGATACACGCTTGAATCTTAAATAACCGGCCTACACCCAATTGCTTGGAATTTCCTAAAGCAAGACAAACTCCAAAATTCCATCCCGAATCAAAGAGTTTATCCGCTACCTGACATTCCTGGATTGTTTACTTTTAGCTACGGTCAATTGTATGTTTTATGGTGTACCTAGTCATTGTTGCACTTCGAGAGCCTCTGATTGCATGTCGCTGGACGCATGTAGCTTAAGAGGAGCAGCAGTACATTCCTGTACGTATTCGAATGTAACGCCAGGAGCGAGTTCCCGTACGACAAGGCCGTCATCTGTCACATCGATTACCGCAAGGTTTGTATAGATACGATTTACACAGCGAGGCGCAGTCAGTGGAAACGAACATTGCTCAACGATTTTCGCCTCTCCTTTATTTGTAGTATGTTGCATAAAGAGGAAAACACGCTTGCTGCCAACAGTCAGGTCCATGGCTCCTCCTACACGTCCAAGAGT
>NZ_JBFUIB010000577.1:0-2137 GCF_056402095.1 Peribacillus sp. P4_C12 | reverse complement strand
AAATGAGAACTTTAAGGGCCTTATGGATAGTTTAGAAGGAACAGAAAATAGATTGACCGTCGCAAGAAAAGACTATAATGACGAAGTAACCACGTATAACAAGACTATTAAACGCTTTCCAAAGAATATGATGGCTAGCGCATTTGGTTTCGATGTAAAACCATATTTTGAAGTGACTGATCAAGAAAAAGAAACGCCGAAAGTTGATTTCGGGAGCGATAAATAATGAAAAAACTCGCTGTGTTTGCGCTATTTTTTATTTTCACTTTCAATTTAGCAAACGTAGTCGCAGCAGAACCTAACATTCCAAAACCTGTTGGAGATATTTATGTCCAGGATTTTGCTGGAGTCCTCGATGATCAGGAAAAATCAGAGCTTATAGAACTGGGAAAACGATTAGATGATGCTACAAAAGCACAAATCTCTGTTTTGACCGTTGACTCAATGGAAGGCTCTGAAATAGAGGAATACTCGGTCGAAGCATTTAGGAAATTCAAGCTCGGGGATGCAGAGCTAAATAACGGAGTCCTCATTGTTCTGGCCGAAGAGGAAAAGAAAATCCGGATTGAAGTGGGGTACGGGTTAGAAGGTGCCATTACTGATATAAAATCAGGACAGATTTTGGACAATGTGGCAATCCCTCAGCTGAAAGAAGGTCATTAYAATCTTGCTCTGACTGAAACCTATAAGGCTGTTTATAACGAGGTCACGGAGGAATATAATTTAGGTGACGAGTTTTATCAAGATCTTTCCGTTCAGACAGATACAGGAACTTTTAAGCCATCAGGTTTACAGATTTTTCTCATCATCGTTGGGGTCATCATTTTGTTCATCCTCGATGCCAAATTGTTTAAAGGATTTTTCCTTCAAATTATCATCAATATCCTCTTGATGTTCATTAGTCGCGGAGGCGGAGGCGGCAGTGGTGGCGGTGGCTCACGAGGCGGTGGTGGAGGAAGCTCCGGTGGCGGAGGTTCTAGCCGTGGATGGTAAGGTAGATTTGACCGGGAAACCGGTCTTTTTTTTATGCCTGAAACTTTACGTTTTCTAAGATGATTCAACAATGGAAAACCTTTCAGCACATCTATTTACGAGATGAAAGAAATAATAAAAATGTTCGGAAAGGCGGGATGACCTTGCGGACGTTTTCTGTATTGAAAGGAATGCCGGTTTTTACTATCAAAGGAGAAAGAATCGGCACGGTCCATGATTTATCTATTTCTGAAGCGGGTCAGGTAACAGGTTTGGTCATTCATCAACAAGCATTGTTTAAGAGATCTTTTCATTTGACTCTGGACGATATTTCTTCATATGGTCCGGATGGGATTATCATCATACAACAGGAGTCAACCCCAAAGAAGGTGCCTGATGATTCCATCTGGCTAACAAAGGATGAAGTATTGGGACGAATGCTTCTTTCAGAAATGGGCGAGGAGCTCGGTTTACTGCAGGATGTATATTTCAGGGAAAAAATGGGCACGATTATAGCGTATGAAACAACGGATGGTTTTTTCTCGGAGWCGACAGTGATTGAATCTAAACAGCCGCCTACATTAGGGAAGGATACCATCATTGTTTCAGTTTATGAACAGTGAGGTGTCCATTTTGGAAATAAATTGTCCGAATTGCCGCAGTAAAGATGTTGGGAAGATTGGTGTAAATCAATATTATTGTTGGAATTGTTTTATTGAAATGACCATTTCTGAGGGAATCATTAATACGCACCAGGTCGAAGAAGATGGAAGTTTAAGCTCATTAGACGACTTGTTTGAGGAAAATGACCGCCGCTTCAGCATGTAATTAACGGAAGAGGTGCTTGCAATGGCTAGACGTTCACGTAATGGTCTTATGAACATGATGAACACAAAAATGATTAACCGAAGTATCAAAAAAATACGCAAAAGAATAAAATCATTACTTTAAAGGGAATGGGTGTCCTGATGCTAAGGGCACTCTTTTTTATGTATGAAAACCTCTCACCTTTCGAAGAATAAACGAGCGGGAGGTGTAGATTTTGTGAGTATTCGTCTCAAGTGGTTTTATAGGCTTGGTTTTTTATTGCTCTTATTTTTTGTTATATATATTTTTATGAAACTGAAGCCTATGTGGGGACCGGCTGTAACTATAAGTGTAACAG
>NZ_JBFUIB010000576.1:0-2156 GCF_056402095.1 Peribacillus sp. P4_C12 | reverse complement strand
TTGTTCAAAGGATCGTTCGTTCAAATCGGCTTCCTGATTGAATACTCTCTCCTCCATTGCGCCACTCCTTATCTTAACATCATTTGCAATGCTTTCTTAATATATTGCTCGGTCGTCATTTCTTCCGTTTGTAATTTCTTTGCGACCTTCTGAATTTCTTTTTCAGAATAACCAAGAGCCTTTAAGGCGAGAATTGCCTCATCCAGCTCCTCGGTATAACCGTTTTGGCTGATTGCCGCTGTAATGCCTTCGTTAAACAAGTTTGGAAACGCATCCGGAATTATGTTCTCGAGTTTTCCTTTTAAATCAAGAATCATTTGGCGTGCCGTCTTCTTTCCGACTCCTGGGAATTTAACAAGAAACGTTTCATCCTCATTTTCAATCGCTTGTACCACTTGATCGACCTGGCCTGACGCTAATATGGCGAGCGCCCCCTTAGGCCCAATTCCAGTAACATTCAACAACTTGGTGAACAGTGCCTTTTCTTGACGAGTCTGAAATCCGTAAAATGCGGCCATATCCTCACGCACATAATGATACAGAAAAACTTGAATCTCTTTTTGATATTGAGCGGAAAAAATAAAAGGATTCGGCGTCATCACTTGATATCCGATCCCCCCATTTTCCACAACTATGTATTCAGGTCCGATATAATCGACCTTGCCTTTTATATAATCATACAAATTATTTCTCTCCCTGATTTTGCTGTACCTCTCATTTTATCATAAAAAAGGGTGGAAGTTTATTAAAAGTTATTTAGCAATTGATCAGGGCTATTTCCCTAGATCTTGCTTCCATTTAACACCTTGTTTATTTTATTGAAGTTTTATGTTTCTGCTGAAAAACGGTGAAATAATTTTTCCACTTGAATGAAATTCACTTTTTTAAAAAAACCTGTTCCCATACAAAAAGGACGGGTGCTATTCCCATCCTAATTTACCGAATATGGCTCATATTCTTTAATGAGCTGTTTATATTGGTCTTTATTCACGATTGGTATGCCTTTTTGCAATTCTTCTTGCTTGTATACTTCGAGTTTACCAACGTCTATTTGGTAGAAAGTATGAATGATTTTAGCGTGCTCCGGTCGACCAATAAAAATGGATAACGTACCATCTTTTTTCATGCCTAGATATCCATTTGCCTTTAAAAGCGGAGATATATCATTTTCTATTTTCTTAAGTACAATCTGGTCTTCATTCTGATCGACTACGTTCCAACCTTGATATTTTAACCAAAAGTCTTCCATCGTCCAAATTGTTTCTGTCAATTTTTCCTCACTTAACTCACCATCAAGATACATACGCTGAAGGATTACCTTTCTTTCAATTGGATTATTTTCCTGTTGCACCAACTCTTCTGCAAAAACGGTATAGCAAAATGGCAGTATAAAAAGTGTCAAGAAAAACTGAATTCTAAGTTGATTAGTCAATATTCTCACCTCTTAAGGGAGTTTACTTTTTAAGTAGTTTGACCCGAAATAAGGATTATTAACCAGAAAAAATCCGGCCCGGTCGATAAAACAAAAAAAGCTGACTCCAAAAATTAGTCAGCTTCACATAATCATTTTAAATGATTTTCATGAATGTTTAGGTTATCGAACATGTCATTGGCATCCAGAATGATTGAGTCTCTCGTATCGCCATCACGAAGGTTGTTATCGAGTGTCATTGTCCGGAAATACACGCCTCTATCAGTCGTTACGTTAAGCGTCCGGCCTTCAGTGAGTGGTTCGACTTTTTTCATTACTGATTCTTTAACAGCTTTTGCCTGGTTATAGTCATCGAGCAACAAGGCTACAAGCATTTCATCTTCCATAATAATGGCCCGGGAGTCAATAACTGCATCCTCTGAATTGGCCACCCCATTAACTTGGTCGACTAATTCACCTTCATACGCATTATAATATGATGATCGAGCCCGAAGTGGTTTACTTTCATGACCATGGTAATTACGATCCCGCTTACTATATTCATCATCCTTGTTGTAAAGGCCTTGAACCACATTCTGATAATTAATGTTGCGGACTAACGCATCTTTTTCAGTGGAATGATATCCTGTCTCATTCGTAATATTCTCGTTTTCCGCTGCATTATTATTAGCGCACCCAACCAAGCCTGTGGCAGCTAATACCGTGCAAAGCGGCAATGCCCATT